>NZ_RAWC01000210.1:0-15654 GCF_003611685.1 Corallococcus sp. CA049B
GCCCTCCGCCACCCGCCGGCCACGGCCAACGCCAGACGACGCTCCTGCGCTCATGAGGAACCTCCTCCCGCGAACCCGCCACCCCGGAAACCGGCCGGCGACGGGGTGATTTGGACCCACCCAGGCGTCCCATTCCCTACTCGGAGAAAACGCACCCCTTCTGATCCGTTGAGGCCTTCGCTCTCAAATTCCGGAGGCTGAGAATGGAGCGTACGGCAGCCAACACCTCGCGTGTGGCCGGGTCGCCTGCCGAGCACTCCTCCGGCCCGCCATCCTTCCTTGACTGATCCGAACCCGCTCTTTAGGTTGAGAGGCTTCCACCGGCTTGAGTTCAGAGCCAAGAAGGATGTTCCATGGCCCGCGTTACCGTTGAAGACTGCCTTCCCTACGTGGACAACCGGTTCGCGCTGGTGCTCCTGGGCGCCAAGCGCGCGCGCCAGCTGATGGCCGGCGCCCGGCCCATCATCGAGACCTCGAAGAACAAGCCGCCCGTGCTCGCCCTGCGCGAGGTCGCCACCCAGCGAGTGAAGTTCGACCGCGACGTGCGCGAGGCGCTGTCCGGCAAGTACGTGGGCGAAGAAGGCAAGAAGTAGCCTTCCCGCTCTACCCCGGCTCCTTCCCCTCCACCGGGGGAGGAGCTCCGGGCGCCAGGCCCTGGGCGCGCATCCACCGCAGCGCCCGGCCGGCGACGGCCTTCTCACCCTTGTAGCCCAGCGCCGGAATCAGCCCCTCGAGCGGCATCCAGCGCACCTCGTCCACCTCCACGCGCGGCCCCGGCAGCGGCCCCAACTCCCCCGCCTCGTAGCGGAAGAGGAAGAAGTGGACGCGCTTGAAGATGCGCTGCCCCCGGAACTGGTAGACGTAGCGGATCTCCCCCAGGGGCGCGAGCAGCGCCACGGCGGAGAGGCCCGTCTCCTCCTTCACCTCGCGCCGCGCGGTCTGCTCCGGCGTCTCGCCGGGATCCACGTGGCCCTTGGGCAGCGCCCACAGGTGGCGCCCGTGCGGACGGATGACGGCGACCTCCCAGGAGTTGTCCTGGAAGCGGATGACAATGCCTCCTGAGGACGCCTCGCGCGGCATGCCTCCACCCTACCCGATGCAGGCGGCGGCCGGGACCCTCAACCGCCGTGCGCGAAGTGGCGCAGCTTGGCCTCCGCCCCCAGCCGGTAGGCATAACGCAGGTCGCCGAGGAGCCGGTCCAACCGCCGGCTCAGGACATGCCCCATGAGCCGCGCGCAGAAGCGCCGGGACAGCCGGTTCGCCTCCTCGTAGCGCCAGCGCTCCTCCACCGACAGCAGGGGCTGGTAGGCCACGCGGTCGAAGAGGCGGCCCAACAGCTCCCGCGCCCACCCGGCCACGCCTTCACCCCAGCGGTGCATGAGACACACGACGAACTTGTCCACCTCCGCCTGGGCCTCCAGCTCCAGGAGCGACACCGTGCGCTCGTAGTGCGCCGTGTGCGCGACGTAGAGGAAGTGGCTGACGCCTTCGGTCACCTGGCAGTAGCCGTCCAGGTCACCCTCCAGCACGGAGGCGAGGGGGCTGCCCGCGTAGCGCTCCATGCGCTCGCGCAAGCCGGGGTCCAGGTAGAGCGCCACCTCCAGGCCGCCCCGGGCCTCCAGCACCAGCAGCTCCTCCGGCGCGCGCCCGGTGCCGCCCAGGAGCGCGGCGACCTGTGCGTCCACCACCACGAAGGCCTCCGCGCGGGCCTCGCACTGGAAGCCGTAGATGGCCTCCAGGTGGGCCTGGAGGCGCCCCACGAGCGGGAAGTCCCCGGCGTCAGTTGGCAAGCGGCCCCTTGCGCGGGATCCACCCCGCGTCCACCAGCACGCGCTCCAGCTTGTCGTTGCCCGTGCGCACCCAGGACTCGTAGACGCGCAGCGCGCCCGCGGGCCCCGCGCTCACCAGGCCGCGCGCGCTGATCTCCTCCAGCACCTCCACGAGCGAACGGAACTTGTCGCACAGCTCGCGGTACACGCCGGTGAAGCCGCCCGCGGGCACCAGCTCCGCCACCTGGCCGTAGGCCGCGCCGCCCATCTGGATGTAGTAGTCCGGGCCCACCATCCCCTGCTGCAGCGCGCCGGAGAAGAAGCCGACCTTGTAGAGCGACACGTCGCCCAGCCGCCGCAGCGTGCGGATGCGCTCCTCGCGCTCCTGCTGCAGCGAGCGGTGGTACAGCTCCGCCAGCGGTTCGTGGTCCCGCCGGCCCTCCGCGTCACGGCTGAACAGCTTGTCCGTGGCCGCGAACTCCGCCAGCAGGTTCACCAGGTAGAACTCGGTGGACTCGCCCAGCGCCACCCGCTGCCGGGCCGAGACCTCCAAGAGGAGCTCCCGGAAGAACTCCTTCAGCGAGGAAGAGGACGTCACCAGTCCGCTCATCGAGCACACCTCCCGGTTTGAAGCCTGGAAGGCCCCCGGGCCGGCGCCCGGACCGCCAGGACACGCTTCCGACAAGCGTAGCCATGTCGCACGGCGCCGGCAAAACGGACCCAAGTCTTATCAAGCACTTACGCTGGCACTCGTCCGGGGCGAGTGCCAACGTCCAGACACCCCACACGGCCTTGCGGGCAGGTGCGACAGGTGGGAATGTTTTGCGGAAAAGCCCAATCAGGACGGGGCTTTAGCGGCATCCAGACAGATGTCCCGACGTCGCTTGACGAGGTGAAGTCCCTGGTTATTATCCGCCGCGCCTGGGCGTTAGCACTCAGCGGGTGCGAGTGCCAACGCCGGGGCCCACAGGACCTTTCAATCACCCCTGCGGCATCCCGGTCCGGACCTTCCGTCCGCCTCCGGCCGCCGCGATTCACAGGAGCAAGCCATGAAGATTCGTCCCCTGCAGGATCGGCTCATCATCAAGCGCGTCGCCGAGGAGAACAAGACCAAGGGCGGCCTCTTCATCCCCGACACGGCGAAGGAGAAGCCGCTCGAGGGCAAGGTGATCGCCGTCGGCAACGGCAAGGTGCTGGAGGACGGCAAGGTGCGCGCCATGGACATCAAGGCCGGCGACACCATCCTCTTCTCCAAGTACGCGGGCACGGAGATCAAGCTGGACGGCGAGGATCACCTGATCCTCCGCGAAGAGGACGTGCTGGGCATCATCGAGAAGTGAAGCCCGCCGTTCGTCTTCCCACTCACAACTTCTAGAGGATTCAGACCATGGCGAAGGACATCATTTTCGAAGTGCGCGCGCGTGACGCCATCCTGCGCGGCGTGAACATCCTGGCCGACGCGGTCAAGGTGACCCTGGGGCCCAAGGGCCGCAACGTCGTCATCGAGAAGAGCTTCGGCTCCCCCACCATCACGAAGGACGGCGTGACGGTGGCGAAGGAAATCGAACTGGAGAACAAGTTCGAGAACATGGGCGCCCAGATGGTCAAGGAGGTCGCCTCCAAGACGTCTGACGTCGCGGGTGACGGCACCACCACGGCCACCGTGCTGGCGCAGGCCATCTTCCGCGAGGGCGCGAAGCTGGTCGCCGCGGGCCACAACCCGATGGACATCAAGCGCGGCATCGACAAGGCCGTCGCCGCCATCATCGCCGAGCTGAAGACGCTGGCGAAGCCGACCAAGGGCAACAAGGAAATCGCCCAGGTTGGCACCATCTCCGCGAACGGTGACACCACCATCGGCCAGATCATCGCGGACGCGATGGAGAAGGTCGGCAAGGAGGGCGTCATCACGGTGGAAGAGGCCAAGGGCCTGGACACCACCCTGGACGTCGTCGAGGGCATGCAGTTCGACCGCGGCTACCTGTCCCCGTACTTCGTGACGGATCCGGAGCGCATGGAGGTCGTGCTGAACGACCCCCTCATCCTCATCCACGAGAAGAAGATCTCGTCGATGAAGGACCTGCTCCCCATCCTGGAGCAGGTGGCGCGCGCCGGGAAGCCCCTGCTGATCATCGCCGAGGAGGTGGAGGGCGAGGCCCTGGCCACCCTGGTGGTGAACAAGATCCGCGGCGTGCTGAACGTGGCGGCGGTGAAGGCGCCGGGCTTCGGCGACCGCCGCAAGGCCATGCTGGAGGACATCGCGGTCCTCACCGGCGGCCGGATGATCGCCGAGGACCTGGGCATCAAGCTGGACACGCTGACGCTCCAGGACCTGGGCCGCGCGAAGCGCGTCACCATCGACAAGGACAACACCACGGTCGTCGACGGCGCGGGCAGCCAGTCGGAGATCGAGGCGCGCGTGAAGCAGATCCGCGCCCAGGTGGAGGAGACCTCCAGCGACTACGACCGTGAGAAGCTCCAGGAGCGCCTCGCGAAGCTCGTGGGCGGCGTGGCCGTCATCAACGTGGGCGCCGCGACCGAGACGGAGATGAAGGAGAAGAAGGCCCGCGTGGAGGACGCGCTCAACGCGACCCGCGCGGCCGTGGAAGAGGGCGTCGTCCCCGGCGGCGGCGTGGCCTACATCCGCTGCCTCAAGGCCCTGGAGACCCTGAAGGTCGCCGACGGTGAGAAGTCCGGCGTGGACATCATCCGTCGCTCCGTCGAGGAGCCGCTGCGTCAGATCGTCGGCAACGGCGGCCTGGAGGGCAGCGTGGTGGTGAACAAGGTCAAGGAGGGCACGGGTCCCTTCGGCTTCAACGCCGCCACGGGCACCTACGAGGACCTGCTGGCCGCGGGCGTCATCGACCCGGCCAAGGTGAGCCGCACCGCGCTGCAGAACGCCGCGTCGGTCGCCTCGCTGATGCTCACCACGGAGGCCATGGTCGCCGAGCGCCCGAAGGCGGACGACGACAAGGGCGCCGCGGGCGGTGGCATGGGCGGCATGGGTGGCATGGGCGGTATGGGCGGCATGGGCATGTAGTCGCCCCACCCTTCCCCGCCGCATCAGGGGACGGGATTTGACGGCCTCCGGCGCCCACCAGGGTTCCGGGGGCCGTCGTGTTTTCAAGGGACCAGGCGCGCGGGAAGACCGTGGCCACGCGAGCAACAGTCCCTTAGGTTTGACATCAAGAGACCAGGAGGAATTCCATGAAGCCCGTGAAGATCTACACGACGACCTACTGTGGCTTTTGCGTGCGCGCGAAGGACCTGCTCAAGCGCAAGGGCGTGGCCTACGAAGAGGTGGACGTCACCGGGGACGACGACGCCCGCGCGAAGCTGGTGGAGATGAGCGGCGGTCAGCGCACCGTGCCGCAGATCTTCATCGGCGACACGCACGTGGGCGGCTACTCCGACATGGCCGCGCTCGACCGCGAGGGCAAGCTGGACCCCATGCTCCACGCTTGAGCAGCCAGGCGGCCGGGCCCCGTGCCCGGACGCCACCCGCGCCGCCCGTGCCTACCTTCTCCGTCAAGGCATTCACCGCTTTGACGGGAGGAACACCATGGCGGGCGGACAGGAAGTCACGGGGACCCGGGATGAACACCACGACCTCATCAGCACGCTCTACCACCTGCTCAAGGGCGCGTCGGTGAGCGAGCAGTACCGGCGCGACGCGGAGGCCGCGGGAGACCAAGAGCTGGCGCAGCTCTTCCGCGACTGGCAGGACGAGCAGCGCAACCTGGCCGAGCGCGCCAAGAACCTGCTGGGCGCGCGCATGATGAACGCGCAGGCCGGCACGGGCCGTGCGGCCACCTCCGGCTCGGCGTCCGCGGAGTCCAAGGGCACCAGGCGCAGGGCGAACGCGGAGGTGCCGACGCGCGAGGTGAAGGGCCCCACCAACGCGAGCGTGCGCTCCGGCGGCAGCCCCGGCGACGACGAGGTGGACGAGCAGTCCAAGGAGTCGTTCCCCGCGAGCGACGCACCCTCGAAGTACTGAGGCGAGGGGAAATCCAGGAGGCAGGCCCGACGTCCCTGGTTGGGGCGGCCGGGCCCCTTCTGTCTTCATCTTCAACGGACGTTTCCGCGTCTACTTGTTCCACTTGCCCCCTGTGTGCAGTCCCCCCTAAAGAGGCGGGATTCAGGGCGACGAGGGGTGTTTTTGCCCCCCACGCCCCGTTGCGACCAGGGGTTCGTGACCATGATTGACAGACCGGATGTCACCGAAACCGTCCACGCGGAGCGCGAGGCACAGGCCACCCGCGTCCCCCTTCACGAGTGGACGGTCGAGGTGGTGGGCGGTCCGGACAAGGGCAAGAAGGTCACCACCCAGGACGCACTGGTGCGCGTGGGCTCCGACGCCGCGGGCGACCTGGTGCTGAGCGACCCGACGGTGAGCCGCCGTCACCTGGAGGTGGAGCGGCTGCCGCAGGGGCTGCTGCTGCGCGACACCGGCAGCCGCAACGGCACGTTCCTCGACGGGCGCCGCATCCTCCAGGCCTTCGTCACCAGCGGCGACAAGGTGGAGCTGGGCAAGACGAAGCTCGCGGTGAAGGTGGCCGCGCGCGCGACGGAGGTGGAGGTCGCCGGCGCGGAGTCCTTCGGGCAGCTGGTGGGCAGCTCGGAGAAGATGCGCTGGGTCTTCACGGAGCTGCGCCGCATCGCGCGCGAGGACATGAACCTGCTCGTCGAGGGTGAGACGGGCACGGGCAAGGAGCTGGCCGCGCGGGCGGTGCACCAGCACTCGCTGCGCCGCCACGGCGCCTTCAAGGTCGTGGACTGCAACCTCATCTCCGAGGAGAAGGCGGAGCGCGAGCTGTTCGGCGGCTTGCGCGCCGGGGAGAACGAGGACAAGGGCGCGCGCGGCATCTTCGAGGCGGCGCGCGGCGGCACCCTCTTCCTGGACGAGGTGGGCGAGCTGCCCATGTCCGTGCAGGGCAAGCTCTTGCGCGTGCTGGAGACGCGCGAGGTGCCGTCCCTGGACGGGCAGCCGGTGGCGGTGGACGTGCGCGTCATCGCCTCCACGCACCGCAACCTGGAGGAGGACGTGCGCCAGGGCCGCTTCCGCGCGGACCTCTACTTCCGGCTCGCGGTGGCGCGCGTGAAGCTGCCGCCCCTGCGCACCCGCCGCGACGACATCCCCACGCTGTCGCAGGCGCTGTCGCGCGGCATGAAGGCCGCGCTGGAGCTGACGCCGCAGACGCTGGCCCTCTTCGAGGGCTACGACTGGCCGGGCAACGTGCGCGAGCTGCGCAACGTGCTGGAGCGCGGCGCGCTGATGCAGGAGACGGGCAACACCAGCTGGCTGGACTTCCTGGCGCACGCGCCCAAGCGCACGGAAGGCGCGGAGCCCGCCACCAACGTGGCCGCCATCGTCACCGGCATGCCGTACCACGAAGCGAAGGACCGGGTGCTCGCGGACTTCGAGCGGCTGTACTTCGCGGAGGTCATGCGTGAGGTGGCCTTCGACATGAAGGCCGCGGAGCAGCGCACCGGCCTGTCCATGCAGAGCCTCTACCGCCTGTTGAAGAAGAACGGGCTCCGCCTCAAGGACCTCAAGAACGCCGAGGGCCTGGAGAAGTGAGCGCCCGACCGCAGTCCCCACCACCCCAACCGGGAGAAAGCCTCACCATGCTGAAGCGTCTCGCCGTCGCCTCCGTCATCCTCACCGCCGCCTGTGCGGGCCAGCAGAAGACCGAAGCCACCGAAGGTCAGAAGCAGATGACCAAGGAAGAGCGGCTGCGCATCACCAACCAGCCCCCGTTCGACCTGGCGACCTGCTTCCCGCACGAGCAGACCCTGCCCTCCCCCGCCAACGAGGGTGTCCTCGTGGGCGCGCTCCTGAGCGTCCGTCCGGACGTGCTGGAGTGCCTGGTGGATCCGGCCAACCGCGGCGCGGCGGCCAGCACCAAGGTGACGGTGAAGTCCACCGTCAACGCCCAGGGCGTCACGCACGCCGTCACCAGCGACAACCTCACGCCGGCCGGCCTTGGCTGCGTCCAGCAGGTGATGGACACGCACGTGAAGCCCGCGGCGCTGGCGGCGGACGCGAAGCCGGTGGAGGCCTCGTACGAGTACGACCACTCCACCGCCAACAACCCCTCCGTCACCATGGGCATCAACGAGGGCTCGGACTTCTCCGGCACGGTGCGCCTGGCGCAGAAGGGCTGGTGCGACTGTTACGCCGGCTTCAAGGCGTCCACGCCGCCGGTGCTGAGCGCCGACATCCACATCGTGAAGGGCCAGCCCAACCCCACGGAGGTCGTCTTCAAGCCCTCCGGCAGCACGGAAGGCGACCAGCTGGCGTCCTGCCTGCAGGCGAAGATCGCCGCCATGCCGGCGACGACGTCCGGTGAGCTGAAGTTCCCGTTCCGCTTCGTGTTCTTCAACTCGCAGGCCCCGGTGGAGGCCTCCGCGAGCATGCCGCCGGAGCTGCGCTTCTTCCAGCTGGAGCTGGCGCGCACCCAGACGGCCGCCGCGTCCGCCATCGCCTTCGGCGCGCGCACCAACGCGGCGGACACGTATGACGCCGTCGTGCAGAAGTACACCAAGACGAAGGACTACAAGCTCTTCGACGAGCTGTCCTCCAAGTGCCAGGCGCTGGTGGACTCGGCCACCAAGTGGGTGGATGCGCTCAAGGCGCAGGAGACGGTGGACCAGACGACCCTGACGCTGGTGCAGCAGCTCAAGGCGCAGAAGGAAGACTGGGCCCCGGTGGAGACCGCCAGCCAGGAGGCCCTGGCCAACACCCAGAAGGACCTCTCCGCCGCCCAGCAGCGTCTGGCCGCGGACCAGGGCGCCTGCCCGAAGAAGAGCTACGCGCCCGCGAAGAAGAAGTAGCCCTTCGGCTCGAGCCGCTGAAATGACAACGGGCGCTCCGGGGAACATCCCGGGGCGCCCGTCTTCTTTTCCAGCGACCGGCCCTGCCGCGCCTTACGACGCGGCGGGGACCTTGTCGTCGTTGTGCGCGGAGGCCTCGCGCATCTTCACGCTGACGAGCTTGGAGATGCCGGGCTCCTCCATGGTGACGCCGTAGAGCGTGTCGGCGATCTCCATGGTGCGCTTGTTGTGGGTGATGAGGATGAACTGCGACTGGCGGCTCATCTCCTTCACCATGTCGTTGTAGCGGCCCACGTTGCCCTCATCCAGCGGGGCGTCGACCTCGTCCAGGAGGCAGAAGGGGGTGGGCTTGATGAGGAAGATGCCGAAGATGAGCGCCACGGCGGTGAGGGCCTTCTCTCCACCGGAGAGCAGGTTGACGCTCTGGAGCTTCTTGCCCGGCGGCTGGGCGACGATTTCGACGCCCGGCTCACCGTTGGGGCCCTCCTGCGTGAGGATGAGGCTGGCGCGGCCACCGCCGAACAGGCGCGGGAAGATGGCCTGGAACTTGTCGTTCACCACGTCGAAGGTCTGCTTGAAGCGCTCGCGGCTCGTCGCGTCGATGCGGACGATGGCTTCCTTCAGCTGGCTGATGGACGCCTGGAGGTCCTGACGCTGGGCGGAGAGGAACTCGAAGCGCTTGGACAGCTCCGCGTGCTCGTCGATGGCGGTGAGGTTGATCTCCCCCATCTTCTCCACCTGCGCGCGCAGGTCCTTGAGCTCGCTCTCCACTTCCGGCGAGAGCGGCGCCAGCAGGTGGTAGTTGTGCAGCTCCGCGGACAGCTCCAGCTGGTAGCGCTCGCGGATGCCGGCGGCCAGGTGCTCCAGCTCCAGGCCAATCTCCTTCTCGCGCAGGGTGATTTGCGACAGGCCCTGCATGAGCTCGTCCAGCCGGCCGCGCAGCTCGCGGAAGGCGGTGTCCTGCTCGCGCACCTCCGCGGTGGCGGTGGTGTGCGCGGTGCGGCGGGACTCCAGGGCCTCCGCGGCCACGCGGTGCTCCTCCGCCCGCTGCTCCTTGGTGGACTCCAGCTCCGCGAGCCGGCCCTGCAGCGCCTCCACCTTGGCGCGGCCGTCCGTCACCGTGGCCTGCAGGCGGCTGACGCGCGCCTCCATGTCCCGGCGCTGCGCCACCAGGCTCTCCAGCTCCTTGCGCGCGGACTCGCCGCGCTCGCTGCCGGCGGCCACCTTCACGCGCAGGCCCATCAGGTCCGAGGACGCCGTGTCCGCGCGCTGGCGCAGGCCCTCCAGCTCACCCGCGTACTGACGCACGCGCTCCTCGCGCGCCTCGCGGTCCGCCTGGCCGTGGGCCACCTCGCCGCGGCTGGACTCCTCCTCGTTGGCGAGCGCGGTGTGGCTCTGCGACAGCTGGCCCTCCTCGCCCTCCAGCGAGCGCAGCCGCTCGCGCACGCGGGCCAGGTCCTCGCTCGCCTTGTGGAGGTCCTTCTCCTGGCTGGCCAGGTTGACCTCCTCCGCGTGCTGCTCCTTGCCCAGGCCCTTGAGGACGGCCTCCGCCTGCCCCATCTGCTTCTGGAGCGTGTAGTGGCGGGTCAGAATCTCGTTGTAGCGCTCCTCCACCCGGGCCACTTCGGCCGCCAGCTCCGCGATCTCGCGCTTCTTCTGGAGCGCGCCCACCGCCGCGCCCTCGCGCTCACCGCCGGTGATGGAGCCGTCCGCGCGGAACACCTCGCCATCCAGCGTGACGAGCGTGACGGGCACGGGGGTGCTTTCCGCGTACTCGCGCGCGGCGGCCAGGTCCTGGACGATGACCACGTCGCCCAGGAGCAGCTTGAGCACCGGCTCCAGCGCGGGCTCGCAGGACACTTCCTTGAGCGCGTGCGCCAGCACCCCCGGGCGCGAGAGGTCCGGCTCCACGTAGGCCCGGGCCTGCTCGCCGGAGGGCACCGGCAGGAAGGTGCCGCGCCCTTCCGCGTGCCCCTTCAGGTACTCCACCAGCTCCACGCCCTTCTCGCGGCTGTCCACGATGACGTGCTGGAGCCGCTCGCCCAGGGCGGCCTCCACCGCGCGCTCGTAGCGCGCATGGGGGACCGTGAGGACGTCCGCCACCAGACCGAAGATGCCCTGCTCGCGGGCGGCCTCCGCGGCGCGCACCATGACGGCGCGCACGCCCCGGTCGAAGCCGTCGTAGTTCTTCTGGATGTCCTCCAGGGAGGACAGGCGGCTGCGCTTGTCGCTCAGCTCCTCGCGCAGCGCGATGACCTGGACCTCGTTCTCCGTGAAGGCCTCGCGCGTGCGGGTGAGGGCCTCCTCTTCATGGCCCCGGCGCTCGGCCAATTCAGACGCCAGGTGGCGCGTGTCCTCCACGTGCTTCGCCGCCTGGGTGCGCACGGAGTCCAGCTCCTGCTCCTGGGCGCGCAGGGCCTCCAGCTCACCGCCCAGCTTCGCGCGGCGGGCCTCCAGGTCCGTGCGCTGGCGCGCGAGGTTGACCAGGTTGCTCTCGTGGTTCGCCAGGCGCGTGGCCACGGCGACCAGCCCCGCCCGCTCCTGCTCCAGGCGCAGGGAGATTTCCGTCTGGAGCACGGAGACGCGGCGCTGCTCCTCCAGGGCCACCGCCATGGCCACTTCGTCTTCCTTGTACGAGCCGGCGATGCCCGACAGCTCCGCCTCGCGGGCCGTCATGGTCTGCACGACCTCGGCCTGCCGCGCGAGCAGCGCGTCCAGCTCCGCCTGCGCGGACTCCACGCGGGTGCCCGTCTCCTCGAAGTCGCGCCGGCCGTACGCCAGCTCCTGCGCCTCGCGCTGCAGGGCGCTCTCCAGCGCGTGCACCTCTCCGGCGTACTGCTGGAGGGCCGCCCCTTCCGCGTCCAGCTCCGCGCGGCGCCGGGTGATGACCTCCTCCAGCTCCTTCACCTTGTCCAGGCCCTCGCGCTCCTCGCCGCCCAGGTTCTCCAGGCGCGACTGGAGCACGCGCTTCTCCGCCATCAGCTCCAGCGAGCGGTGGCTGGTGGAGTGCAGATCAATCTCCCGCATGCGCGCCTTGAGCTTGCGGTACTTCTCCGCCTTCTTCGCCTGGCGCGACAGCGTGTCGAGCCGCTTCTCCAGCTCGCCGGTGATGTCGTTGACGCGCAGGAGGTTGGCCTCGGTGGCCTCCATCTTGCGCTCGGCGGCCTTGCGGCGGGCCTTGTACTTGGTGACGCCCGCGGCCTCCTCCAGCAGGTGCCGGCGGTCCTCCGGCTTGCTGGAGACGATGAGGCCCACGCGGCCCTGCTCGATGATGGAGTAGGCCTTGGTGCCCACGCCCGTGCCAAGGAACAGCTCGGTGATGTCCAGCAGGCGGCAGAGGGTCTTGTTGATGAGGTACTCGGAGTCGCCGTTGCGGAACAGGCGCCGCGTCACGGTGATCTCACTGAAGCCCTGGTACTGCGGCGCCAGCGTGTCCGTGTCGTCCACGAGGAAGGTGAGCGACACCTCCGCCATGGACAGGGGCGGCTTGTTCTCCGAGCCGTTGAAGATGACGTCTTCCATGCCGCGGCCGCGCAGGTTCTTCGCGCTCTGCTCGCCCATCACCCAGCGGATGGCGTCCACGACGTTGGATTTGCCACACCCATTGGGGCCGACGACGCCCGTGACGCCCTCGTCGAAGGAGAAGACGCTCCGCTCCATGAACGACTTGAAGCCGGTGATGTCCAGGCGCTTGATTCGCATGCCAGCGGTTCTCCCAACAGGCCGTCGCAAGACGGGGTGAAAACGCGCGCGAGGCCGGAAAATCGGCTCCGCAGCGTTCGGCAGGAGTACCAACGCACCCCACCGCGGATCAAGCGTGACCATGCCACGCATGACCCTATGTCAAGTGCTACAGGCCGGTAGGTGAGCGAGCTTGCGTCACCCTTGCAAAGCAGCCGGCCCACCCTACCTTCCTCTTGATCTTTCTGGAGGCGTCCTACGTTTCAGCCCTTGCTTGCCATGTCGCTCCTCGTCGGTGCGTCCCCGACGTCCCAGGTAGCACCCCGGTCTGACATGGTGGCGGCGGCGGCGCCGGCCCCCTGTCCGAACCCCTGGTTTCCCATGGAGGAGGGCCTGTCGCTGACCTACCGGGCGGGCCGCTCGTCGGAGCTGGTGCTGGCGACGAAGGACGTGGCCCCCAACCCGGACGGGACGGTGAAGGCCACGCTGGCGGTGAGCCTCAAGGGGCGCAGCGGCCAGACGGACCTGACCTGCGACTCCGAAGGCGTCCGCACGGGCCTGGGCGGCCTGGAGGGCACGCTCCTGTCCGCGTCCGGCATGGACGTCCAGGTGGTGAACGCGGAGGGCGCGGCCGTGCCGGCGCCGTCCGTGATGGTCCCCGGGGGCACCTGGAAGAACAGCCTGTCGGTGAAGCTCCAGCCGCCGGCCAGGAAGGGCGGCCTGCGCCCCACCATCGCCACGACCTTCGACAAGGAGGCCACGGTGGTGGGCGAGGAGGAGATCACCGTCGCGGCGGGCACCTTCAAGGCGCTGAAGATCAAGAACATCACCACGGCCCGCGCCAGCCGCCCCGGCGCGGAGGGGCGCTCCATGGAGAGCTTCATGTGGTTCGCCCCGGACGTGGGCATCGTGAAGCTGACCACGGACGGCGAGACGAACCTGGAGCTGCTCAAGGTGGACCGGCCCAACGCCAAGGTGAAGCCGGCGGCCATCCAGGGCGGCGCGAAGAAGAAGGCCGTGAAGCCCACCAAGAGCTAGGGCTTCACGCTGTCTCGCCGGAGGGCACGGGCGGCTCCGTGCGGCTGCCGTCCTTGGGCAGCGCCGTGGGGCGCGACTGCGGCTCCACCGTGACGCGCACCACGCGGGGGCCGTCCACCTCCTCCACGAGGATGCGCCACATGTCGAGCTTGAGGCTGTCGCCCTTCTCCGGCACCCGGCCCAGCTTGGTCATCAGGTAGCCGGCGATGGTCGTCACCTCGCCCTTCTCGTCGTCGCTCAGGTCGAAGGTGACGTCCAGCTGGGCCTCCAGGTCGTCCAGCTGCGCGGTGCCGGGCAATTCGAAGCGGCCTCCGGGCAGCGCCCGCACCTCCTCCACGCGCCGGCCCAGCTCCGCGACGTCGCCCACCACCTCCGCCACCACGTCCGCGATGGTGACGAGCCCGGACGTGCCGCCGTGCTCGTCCACCACCATGGCGATCTGCCGGCGCCGGCGGCGGAACTCCGTCAAGAGCTGCTCCAGCGTCGCGTTCTCCGGGATGAAGAGCACCGGGCGCTGCACCTGCGACAGGCTGCGCAGCTCGCCGCGCGACAGGAGGAAGAACAGGTCCTTCACGTTCACCACGCCCTCGACCTCGTCGAGGTTGCCCCGGCACACCGGCAGCCACGTGTGCCCGGACGCCCGCGCGTCGATGACGTTCCTGTCGAGCGCCTCCTCCACGTCCAGGTAGCGCATCTGGTTGCGCGGGACCATCACCTGCCGCGCCGTCTTCTGCGCCATCTCCAGCGCGCGCTCCAGGAGCTCCGCCCGCGCCGTGGTGATGGCGCCGGCCTCCGCGGAGCTGTGCAGGATGACGCGCAGCTCGTCCTCGTTCGTGGCCTCGTGCGTCTCGCTGGCGGAGTGCAGGCCAACGGCCTTGAGCACCAGCCCCGCCAGCCAGTTGAGCAGCCGGATGGCCGGGTAGAAGAGGACGTAGAACGCGCGCATGGGCAGCGCCACCGCGAGCGTCGTCTGCTCCGCGCGCTGGATGGCGACGCTCTTGGGCGCCAATTCCCCCATCACGATGTGCAGGAACGTGATGATGCTGAAGCCGATGATGCCCGCCGCGGTGGAGCCGTACTTCGCCGCCAGCGCCTCCGGCAGCACCTTCTCCACCACCGGGTGCAGCAGGTGTTCGAACGCGGGCTCACCCAGCCAGCCCAGGCCCAGCGACGCGAGCGTGATGCCGAACTGCGTGGCGGACAGGTACGCGTCCAGCTCGCTCACCATCTTCAGGGCCGTGGCCGCGCCGGGCGTGCCCTCGTCCACCAGGGACTGCAGGCGCGTGGCGCGGATCTTCACGATGGCGAACTCCGTCGCCACGAAGAAGCCGTTCGCGACGACCAGCAGCAGCGCCAGCCCCAGGAAAACCCATTCCATGTGTGATTCCCTCAGAAGAGGGCTTCGAAGTCCGGATCGCCCTTGAGCACGTCGAACATGGGGTCCGCGGACAGCCACCCCAGGACCTTCTGCCGGTCCGCCGCCAGCGCCTTCTGCAGGTACTGGACGGCGTCCTTCGGACGGCCCCACAGCGCGTACAGCGCCGCCAGGTTGTAGTTGAGCAGGAGGTCTTCCGCGTTGAGCGCCCGGGCGCGCTCGTAGGCGCGCTCCGCTTCCGCGTAGAAGCCCTTCTGGGCGTAGCAGATGCCCAGGTCCAGCTGCGCCTCGAAGTTGTCCGGCTCCAGCCGCACCACTTCCTTCAGCTGGGTGATGGAGGAGCGGTAGTCCCCCTCATCCATCATCAGCGCCGCCAGCTCGTGCCGGGGGAAGGCGTCCTGCGGGTCCAGCTCGATGGCGGACTGCAGCTCCCGCATCGCCTCCTCCACCCGCCCCTGGTCCGCGTAGGTGAGCCCCAGGTTGAGGTGGGCGTCCGGGTACTCCGGATCCAGCTCAATGGCTTCCTTGTACTCCTCCACGGCCATCTCGCTGGCGTGGGTGGAGAGGAAGCAGGCCAGGTTGTAGTGCGCGGTGGCGCTCTCCGGCTCCAGCTTGAGCGCGGTGAGGTACTCGCCCAGCGCCTCACGGAACTGCTTCTTCTCCGCGTAGACCGTGGCCAGGTTGTCGTGCGCGTGCGCCGACGTGGGGTCCAGGTCGATGGCCTTCTTGAACTCCTTGATGGCCTCGTCCAGCCAGCCCCGGTCCGCCAGCTCGATGCCGCGGGTGTTGTGCTCGTCGGACAGAGCGATGTTGTCCTTTTCCCGGGCCATGAGCGCGCGGCAATCTACGCGTCGCGCGTTTCCCCGTGCAAGGTAGAGTTTCCCCTTGCCCATGCGCCACGCCGCCCTGCTGCTCCTGCTGTCGCTTTCCGCCTGTCACCCCCGCCCCGTGACC
>NZ_RAWC01000211.1:0-15602 GCF_003611685.1 Corallococcus sp. CA049B
CGGCCTGGGGGGGCAGGAGGGCGGGGAGGTCGCCAGCCAGTGCGTGGTGGACACCTTCGCGGGGTTCAGCGACCGGTTGGACCGCGATCGCGACGGCACCTGGCCGGACGCGGTGGATCCCGCGCGGAGCCGCGAGGAGAACTACCTGGCCGCTTGCACCGCGCTCGCCCAGCGCACGTTGCGCGTGCGCCGCGTGGGCAAGCTCAAGGAGATGGCCTCCACGGTGGTGGCGCTCGCGGTGGGAGAGCGCTTCGCGGCGGTGGCCCACGTGGGCGACAGCCGGCTGTACCGCCTGCGCGAGGGCCAGCTGGAGCCGCTCACGCGCGACCACTCGCTCATCGAGGAGCTGCGCGCCGCGGGGCGAGAGCCGCCCGGCAACCCGGCCAACCTGCGCCACCTCATCACCCGCGCCCTGGGCACGGAGAACGCGGAGCCCACCGTGCAGCGGCTGGAGACGCAGCCCGGGGATGTCTTCCTCCTGTGCTCGGACGGGCTGTATGAGCCCCTGGGGCCGGAGGTGATGAAGGAGCAGCTGCGCGCGTCCTCCGCCCAGGCCGCGTGCGACGCGCTCGTCACCGCCGCTTACGAGGCCGGCGGCCGCGACAACATCACCGCCGTCGTACTGCGCGTGGCGGTCTGAGCGTCTACCCACCGCGTCACGTGCTGGGAGTGCGTGGCGGATGAACCCCACAGGTCGGTGCTGACCGCCGACCCGACGCGATGGGTCCGCCCGGACGGAGGGGGAGTCACCCTGCACAGGGACTTCAATCCTTCGCATCTTCCAGGTTAATCTGGGGGCTCCCCCTCGCGTCTCCCTCCCCCCTCCGAGCACCCGTTGCGTATGACGCTCAGCCTTGCCGCGCGCCTGACCGCGGCCCTCACCGCCGTTGTCATCTCCCTCACGCTGCTGACCGTCACGTTGATGGGGGTGTCGCTGCGCTCACGCGTGGAGTCCGAAATGGCCTCCGCCCTGACGCGGGACACGACCCGCTGGCAGGCGTTGAAGGACCAGGAGCTGCGGGTGCTGGCGGAGCTGGGGCGCGTGGCGGCGGCCAACCCCGTGTTCACGGCGGCCTTCGCGGAGGATCATTCGGAGACGGACGCCCTGCTGAACGAGCACCGCACGGTGCTGGGCGTGGACCTGATGGCGCTGGTGGGCGTGGACGGGACGGTGCTCGCGTCCTCCGGCGAGCGGACCCTGCCGGGCATCGACAAGGTGGTGCGCCAGCAGGGGCAGGTGCTGCTGCCGGCCACGGGCGTGCCCCTGTTCGCGGTGGCGCAGTCGCTCCAGTCCAACGGCGTGCCGGTGGGCTACCTCGTGGTGGGCGCGGAGCTGGGCGCGGAGGCGCTGCGGCGGCTGGACGAGGGGGGCGAGGACCTGGAGGCGCTGCTGCACGCGGGGCCCCGGCTGGTGGCGAGGTCGGTGCACGCGGTCCAGGCGAAGGCGCTGCTGGCCGCGGCGGGCGCGGGCGGGAAGAACGGCGCCGAGGTGAACGTGGGCGGCGTTTCGCTGCACGTGTCGCGGGTGGAGGTGGGCGAGGGCCTGGAGCTGGTGCTGGCGCGCGGCGCGCAGGCGGAGTGGGCGCGGATGCGCGCCACGCTGATGGAGGTGCTGGTGCTGGGGCTGCTCGTGGCGCTGGTGGCCGGCGGGGGCACGTTCCTGCTGGTGCGCCGGATGATGGCGCCCCTGGGCGCGCTGACGGCGGCGGCGGCGCGGGTCGTGAAGGAAGGGGACTTCAGCGGCACGTTGGACATCCACTCCCGGGATGAGATTGGCCAGCTGGCCACGTCCTTCGGGGACATGATGGCGCGGCTGCGCGCGGTGCTGATGGCGCTGAAGAACTCCGCGCAGGAGCTGGAGGCGACGGCGCTGGAGCTGGCGAACTCCGCGTCGGACCAGAACCTGGCGGTGACGCGGCAGGCGGCGGCGCTGCACCAGACGCAGATCGCCGCGCGGCAGCTCCAGGAGAGCTCGCGGGCGGCGGCGCAGCGGGCCACGGGCGTGCTGCGCGAGGCGGAGAAGGCGGGCGCGGTGGGGCAGGCGGGCGAGTCCGCGGTGGCGGGCAGCGTGGGCGGGCTCACGCACATCCGTTCGCAGGTGGAGCGCATCTCCAACACGGTGTCGGAGCTGCGGCAGAGCACGCGGCAGGTGGGCGACATCACCGGCACGGTGAAGGACCTGGCGGACCAGTCCAACGTGCTGGCGTTGAACGCGGCCATCGAGGCGGCGCGCAGCGGCGAGGCGGGCCGGGCGTTCGCGGTGGTGGCCCGGCAGATGCGGTCGCTGGCGGACCAGTCCGCGACGGCCACGGCGCGCGTGCAGACCATCCTGGCGGACATCGGCCGCGCCATCTCCGAGGCGGTGCAGACGAGCGAGGGCGGCACGCGCGAGGTGGAGGGCGGCCTGGAGCAGGCGCGCGCGGCGGGAGAGAGCCTGCGCGCGCTGGCCGAGGTCATCCAGAACAACAGCGTGTCCGTGAAGAGCATCGCGGACATGGTGAGCCAGCAGGACGCGGGCATCGCGGAGCTGTTCGCCGCGCTGAGCGACCTGACGCGGCTGGCGGACGAGACGGTGGAGCGCGTGGCCACCAGCGCCGTGGCCGCCGCGCGCCTCACCACCGCGTCCCACGAGGTCAGCAACATCGTGGAGCAGTACCGCCTGTGACGCCGTGACGACGGCGTCGGGCCCGCGCTACGCCGCCTCGCCGCCGTCGATGGCGTAGGCCGCGCCCGTGATGGGCGCCGCCGCCTCCGACGCGAGGAAGAGGCACATCGCGGCCACCTCCTCCGGCTGGATGATGCGGCCCATGGCGCTCATCGCGGCCAGGGCCTCGCGGGCCTGTTCTTCACTGCGGCCCGTCGTCTGGGTGATGGCGGCCGTCGCGCCCGCGAACATGTCCGTCTCCACCCAGCCCGGGTTCACGATGTTCACGGTGACGTTCTTGCGCGCGTACTCCACCGACAGCGCGCGCGTCAGCCCCAGCAGCGCGTGCTTGGACGCGCAGTACGCGGACGTGTACTTCGCCCCGCGCGTCGCGGTGATGGAGCCGATGTTGATGACGCGCCCGCCGCCCGCGGACGCCATGGCGGGCATCAGCTCGCGGCACAGCAGGAAGGGCGCCGTCACGTTCACGGCCATCACCTTCGCCAGGTCCGCCGTGGACGTCTTCGTCAGCGGCGCGGACACGGTGATGCCCGCGTTGTTCACCAGCACCCGGGGCGTCCCCGCCGCCAGCACGGTCTTGCACGCCGCGAGCAGCGCGGACTCGTCCGCCACGTCCACCGTGAGCGGGCGGATCCGCTCGCCGCCTTCCTTGCGCAGCGCCTCCAGCGACTCCGCCGAGCGCGCCATCGCCCAGACGTCGTAGCCCTCGCGCGCGAACGCCAGGGACACCGCGCGGCCAATGCCCCGGCTGGCGCCCGTCACCACCACGCTCTTCGTCGTCTCGTTCGTCATGGCCGGACAGCATAGGGCCCCGTGCGCGGTGCCGGGCGGAAGGTGCATGGCGAAATGCATCAATTGCGCTGCCGGGGACTCTTCAAGACATCAATCACTGCATCGAGGTCCCCTGAAGATGAAGACCCTCCATCGTGGCCTGCTGGCCGCCTCCTGCCTGATGTTCGCGTCCACTGCCGCACTCGCGGCGGCGCCCACCGGCCGCGCCAACCCGCGCCTCCTGGGCACGCGCGCCATCGTCGCGTGCGATGCGGTGGAGAAGTCCTGCGGCGTGGCGAGCATCTCCTTCCCCGCGGGCATCAGCGGCCTGGTTCCCTACGGCCGTCCGGACGTGGCGGTGGCCTCCATGTTCTACCCGTCGGTGGATGACGCCGAGGCGATCATCGCCCGCACCGACGCGGGCGACACGGCCCAGGCCGCCGTCGACTATGTGTTCACCGTGGATCCGTACGCGGACTACCGGCAGCTCGCCGCGGTGAAGCTCAGCCCCGACGGCACCATCACGGTGGGCCAGCAGACCGGCGCGGAGAGCGCCTCGCAGCGCTGCGCGGTGAAGGGCGCCAACTTCGTGGTGCAGGCCAACAACCAGACCACCGCCACCATCTGTGACGCCATGGCGTCGGCCTTCCAGAGGACCACGGGCAGCCTGCCGCAGCGGCTGCTCACGTCGCTCAAGGCAGGGGCCCGGGTGGGCGGCGACAACAACGGCGAGCGCTCCGGCGTCATCCGCGTCTGGAGCTCGGAGAACGAAGCGGTCTTCTACACGAAGGTGCTCGCGGACGCCGTCGTGCACAGCAGCAAGAACGCGCTGCGGGAGTTGGACGTGGAGATGAACCGCTACCAGGCGGGCGTCGCGGCGCCGTACGCGTCGGACCTCATCCCGCTCGACGCGGAGACGACGAAGGCCGTGAAGCGCGTGCTGCACAAGCTCGGGTACTACCAGGGCCGCATGGATGCGGCCTGGAACGAGGCCGCGGAAGCAGCGCTGTATGACTTCAACTGGAACAACCTCTTCTTCCTCAAGCCCACCGTGGTGGTGGACGGCCAGCGGAGGATCGACGGTCCGCTGGTCAACTCCATGCGCGACGCGGACCTGGAAGCGCTCGCGCCCGCGTCACACTGAGGCACCGGTGGTTTGACGGCTCCCGCATGGCGACGCCAAGCTCGCCGCCATGCCCCGCGCCGACATCACCGACCTGTTCCGCATCGACGACCTGCTTTCCGCCGAGGAGAAGGCCGCTCGCGACGCGGTGGCCCGCTTCGTGGACTCGGAGGTGCTGCCCATCATCGGCAAGCACTTCCGCGACGGCACCTTCCCCGCGCACCTCATCCCGGGCCTCGCGGAGCTGGGCGTGCTGGGCGCGAACCTCCAGGGCTACGGCTGCGCGGGCATGAACACCGTCAGCTACGGCCTGGTGTTGCAGGAGCTGGAGCGCGGTGACTCCGGCCTGCGCAGCTTCGCGTCCGTGCAGGGCTCGCTGTGCATGTTCCCCATCCACGCCTACGGCAGCGAGGAGCAGAAGACGCGCTTCCTGCCCGGTATGGCGAAGGGACAGCTCATCGGCTGCTTCGGCCTCACCGAGCCCGACTTCGGCTCCAACCCCGGCGGCATGCGCGCCCGCGCCCGGAAGGACGGAGACAGCTGGGTGCTCAACGGCACCAAGGCGTGGATCACCAACGGCAGCATCGCGGACGTCGCGGTGGTGTGGGCGAAGACGGACGACGGCGGCCCGGAGTCCGTGCGCGGCTTCCTGGTGGAGAAGGGGATGCCCGGCTTCAGCGCGCGGGAGATTCCCGGCAAGTTCTCCCTGCGCGCGTCACGCACCAGCGAGCTGTCCTTCCAGGACGTGCGCGTGCCGGACCGCAACGTGCTGCCCGGCGTCGTGGGCCTGCGCGGTCCGCTGTCGTGCCTCAACAACGCGCGAGCGGGCATCGCGTTCGCGGTGACGGGCGCGGCCATCGCGTGCTTCGAGGGCGCGCGCGAATACGCGCTGTCCCGCACGCAGTTCGACGGCAAGTCCATCGCCGGCTACCAGCTCACGCAGGAGAAGCTGGCGGACATGCTCCAGGAGATCGTCAAGGCGCAGCTGTTGAGCCTGCGGCTCGCGCGCCTCAAGGACGAGGGCAGGAGCAACCCGGTGATGGTGAGCCTGGCCAAGCGCAACAACGTGAAGAGCGCGCTCGACATCGCCCGCGTGGCCCGGAGCATCTACGGCGCCAACGGCATCACGGACGACTACCCTCCCGTGCGCCACATGCTGAATCTGGAGAGCGTCTTCACCTACGAGGGCACCCACGAGGTGCACACGCTGGTGCTGGGCAAGGCCATCACCGGCATCGACGCGTTCGGCTGAGGCGAGCGCGGACGTCCGGTGGAAGCCGCGCCTCCCCTCGCTCCCGGATGGGAAGGAGGGGAGGGCACGGGAAGGAACATCAGGACTGGGGGCTGCCTTCGCCGTCCGGTTCGCCAGAAGGCTCGGACGACGGCTCGGGCGACGGCTCGGACGCGGGGGCCTCGGCGGACGCCTCGCCCTCCTCGGCACCCTCCGCGGCGGCCTCGGGCTCGTCGGCGACTTCCGGCGCGGTGCCGGAGGCCTCGGCGGCCTGCTGCGCCTTGAGCTCCTCGTCGTTCATGAAGCCGACGGGGTTCTCCTTGCGGTTGAAGAAGCGCACGGCCTTGGCGGACAGCGCGTACATCTGCTCGGCCGCGGCGGCGGGCACCAGCGAGTGCTCGATTTGAGCGGGCTCCGGACGCTCCACCACGCCCAGCTCGCCGTCCTCCAGCTGCTTGGCCTGCGCGGGGCTCAGCTCCATGCGGCGCAGCTTTCCCTTGCGCGTCATGAAGTAGAACGCCGTCTCGCCCGGCTCCTGGGGCACCTGGGCGCCGAGCACCAGCTCGCGCAGGGCGCGGTCCAGCTCCACCTGCTTCTTGGACTCGGCGCGCTGGTAGGCCTTGGAGCCCGGCATGGGCGGCAGCTTGGGAATGGGCTTCTCCGTGGGAGTGCCCGGACGCGCGTTCGCGCCGAACCCGCCCTGGGGACCGCCCCGGAAGCCTCCGCCCTGACGCGGCGGACCGCCCGCACCGTGGCGCGGAGGACCTCCGGCGCCGCGCGGCGGACCACCACCGCCCTCACGGCGCGGAGGACCTCCACGGTCATCGCGGCGCGGCGGGCCTCCGGCTGTCCGATTCTCATCACGTCCGCGAGGGGCCGGGGCGCGTGGAGCGCTCCCCCGGTTGTCCTCCTGGCGCCGTGGCGCCGAGGGCGTGGAGTCGGACTTCTTGGCCTGCTCCTCGGAGACGAGGCCCGCTTTCAACAACTTGTCTCGCAGGTTCTGCATGGGTTGGGCGTTCTATCCCTTGCACGGCCGCACGCAAGCCACCGCTTGCCGCTCATGTCCCCCCCACGTAACTTGCCGCCCCCGCCGTCCTGGTCGTGGAGGTCCCGTGAGAAGCCTGACGAAGTCCGCCGCCCTCGCCCTGGTCCTGGCAGCCACCGGCTGCTCCGACCCCGTCGACAAGGCGGCCAAGGCCCGCATCTTCTCGCCGGAGGACCCGCCGAAGGTGGTGGCCTCGGCGAAGGAGAAGCTGCCGCCGGAGGACGTCGCGGACAACCCCCAGGTGTCCCGCCGCATCCTGGGCATGGACGCCGCGGAGGTGACCGAGCGGCTGGGCCCGCACTTCTTCCAGTCCACCCTCGGCTACGAGTGGGCCGGCCCCAACGGGAACAACCCCGTGAAGCTCACGGAGACGCGCTCCTTCCGCGCGGGCCCCGGGGGCGTCAACGGCGACTTCCACGGCGTCCTGGAGAACTCCCGGGACCAGGGCCTGGAGGTGATGCGCGTGAAGGGGCAGGTGTTCGCGCGCAACCGCTACGGCCCGTACCGCCAGCGCCTGCGCGACCGCGGCATGGCCGAGCGCACCCGCACGGAGCTGACGGGCGCCATCCGCGACTTCGACAGCCTCTTCCAGGGCCGCATCAAGCTCACCCCCGCGGGCACCGTCACCCACGAGGGGCGCACCGCGTGGAAGTACAACGTGTCCCTGGGCTCGCCCCTGGAGGGCGGCGCGCCGAAGAAGCTGCCCGCCGCCTTCACGCCCAAGAACGCGGACGAGACGACGAAGCGCCGCGCCAACTTCTTCGAGCACCGGCTGCCGCGCTCGCTGGAGGGCGAGGTGCTGGTGGACTCTGCCACGTCCGTCGTCCTCAAGGCCCGGCTGGACGGCCGCATCGGCGTGCCCCAGGAGAAGACCCCGGAGGCCGCGGAGCTGCGCATGACGCTGGAGTCCAGCCTGACGGAGATTGGCAAGGACCCCGCGCTGCAGCCGCCCCCGGACTTCCTGCCGGACGCGGACAAGCCCCAGGGCATCGCGGACGCGCTGGACCACTTCGGCATCCCGCGCACCAAGGCCGGGGACTCGACCGGCACCCCGGGCGCCGCGGCCGGCGCCGCCGAGCCGGAAGACGAGGCCGAGGGCAACTGACCCGGCCCCGCCGCGCCTCCAGGCCGTTGGAAGCCCCACGGCTTCACGGCCAGAGGCTCGGAGGTCCGCGTGGCCTTTGGGGGCTGTGACGGCCGTGTCCTGCACGGGCCGCCGCCCCAGCCAGGGCCTCCCCGCAAGTGCCTGACGCGGCTGGGGAAACCTCCTGGCCCTGGCCTTGCTCTGACGGGAGGCCATGTTCCGCTCCGCCCTTTCCCTGGCGTGTGCCGGGCTCGCACTCCTGGCGACCCCGGCCCTCGCCGAACCCGCCCGCAACCTGGGCATCACCGTCGCGCCGCTGGGGGCCTACGTGCTCCAGGGCGACGCGGAAGGGGCGCCCACGGTGGGCTACAGCGCGGGCCTGGGCTGGGCGTACCGCAAGCCGGGGGCGGTGCTGGAGGTGGGCGGCCACCTGGCGTCCAGCCGGCACCTGACGGAGGTGACGCCCATGTCCGTGCGCGTGGTGCCCCTGGGGGACACCCGGGTGCGGCCCTTCCTGGGCGTGGGGGCCAGCATGCTGGTGCCCCACTCACGGCCCCAGTCAGTGGCCCCGGACACGCTGGGCAGCCGCGTGCTCCAGCTGGGCTTCGAGCTGTGCGGCGGCGTGGGGGTGGAGCTGGGGGAGAACCTCTTCCTCTCCGCCGAGGCGCGCTACCAGAACTTCTCCGCCAGGGGCTCCCCTTTCTCCGGGGAGCGACAGAGCTTGCGCTCCACGTTCCTGGGCCTGGGGATGCATCTGTAGCTGTAGCAGGTGGGGCGGGTCGCTACAGACTGGCAGCGGCCTGTTGGAAGAAATTTTGACGGCCCTCTTGCGTCCTCTACAATCCTCGTCGGTTGCGGCCCAGACGCATCTGACATGCTCGGGTGTTCAGGCGTGCACAACGAAGGGAGCGGAGATGGAGCGCAAGGTCGGAAGTAGCACGTTGACCGCGAAAGAGGTCAAGGCGGCGCTGGAGAAGTCCACCACGCTGACGGCCACGGAGGAGAAGGCCCTGCGCATGCGCCATGGCGCGGGCGCTCCCAGCAAGAGCGCGCCGCTGCCTCGCGCCGCCGGTGCGAACGCGGAGCTGGCGGACGAGCTGCTCGTCATCGAGATGCAGCTGATGAAGGCCATGCGCGCGCGCACCGGCCAGACGCGCACCGCGGCCAACGCCTCCAAGGCGCCGGCTCGCGAGGTCGCTCCGGCCAACGCGGCGAAGGACAAGATCGTCCGCGCGCTGCGCGCCAAGAAGAAGTAGGGGGCCGTACTCCCTACTGGTTGAGGATGGCCACGAGGCGCGCTCCCGCCTCGGGCAGCGCCAGCGGCGTGCCCGAGACCTCCGTGGCCAGTCCCTCCGCGTCAGCGGCGCCGCCGCGCGCGAAGAGCCCCTTGAGCCAGGTGAAGGCGGCGGGGTTGCGCCAGAAGTCCTCGTTGAACCGCTCCAAGAGATAAGCGGTGAGCCGGGTCTCCAGGGCCCAGGCCCGCAGGTAGCGGGTGACGTAGAGCTGCGAGTCCACGTCGTGGAGGAAGAGGCCCGGGTGCGGCTGCGCGAAGAGGGCGCGGCGCTGGCCGTCGGCGTACTCGTCCGCGCGGTCGGCGGAGGCGCCCTTCGTGGTGAGGGACAGCTCGTAGGACAGCTTCGCGCAGTGGCGGCGCAGCACGGCCAGGGCCTGGAACGCACCCATGCGCACGACGTCCTTCGTCGTGCTGGACGGCAGGCCCAGGTAGCGCTTGAGCCAGGGCGGGGACAAGAGCAGCCGCTCGAAGGTGGCGGCGTAGGCCTCCGTGACGGAGGCGTCGCCCAGGCGGCGCAGCTCCATGGGGGCGTCCGCGTCCACGTGGGCCAGGTGCCACGCGTGGCCCAGCTCGTGGAGCAGGTCGCCCAGCGCGTCCATGCCGCTGCGGGGCTGGAGGACCAGGTGGATTTCGTGGGGCACGCGCACGGCGGCGACGAAGGGGCGCGAGGCCTTGCCGGGGCGGGCCTCGTCATCCAGGCGGATGCGTCCGCCGGCCTCGGGGTGGAGGCCCCAGTCGGACAGCCAGCGCATCACGGCGGGGACGGTGTCCTCGCGGCGGAAGTGCGCGTCCATCCACGGGGCGCGCAGGGCGTGCTGCACGTCGTGGCGCCGCGCCTCGCCGCCGGGCAGCGGGCGCAGGGTGGGCTCCAGCTTGCGCAGCACGTAGGCCAGCACGTCGCGGTAGGCGTCCTCGGTCCGCTTGAGGGTCTCCTCGGCTCCTTCCGCCAGCTTGCCCGCGTCGATGCCCGTCACGTCCTGGCGCAGCGAGGGGTAGTCCGGGAAGCCCAGCACCTCCGCGGCCTGGAGGGCGGCGTCGCGCCGGTCTCCATAAGGGCCGCGGTGGTCCCAGAGGAAGTTGCCGGCGCCGCGCTCCAGGAGGGCGCGGCGGGAGCGGCTGGGCTCGCGCGGAATCTGGGACAGGGCCTGGGCCAGGGACAGCGTCGTGTCGTCCGCGGGGATGTGGGAGCGGGCCTCCAGCGCGACGACGGCGTCCGCCGCGGGCAGGGCGAGCGACTCCTCCACCTGGGTGGCGATGAGCTCGCGCACCAGCGTGATGCGGCGGATGGTGACGGGGTCGGGGTCGCCCTTGCCCTTCGCGCGGGCGAGCGCCTCGTTGGCGGCGGCGAAGGTCTCCGGCGAGGACAGCTCCGGGAAGGACGCGTACAGGCGGGCGACGGGGAGGTCCGGGGAGAGTCCGGCGCCGTAGCGGTACTGGAGGGTGGCCAGCTCGGCGAGGAAATCATCCAGCCGCGACCGGACGGAGAGCAGGGGGCGGTCCATGGCGGCGCGGAAGGTAACAGGAAGCCCGCGTCAGGGCAGGGAGCACGCGCATAGAGTGTCGCGCCATGTCCTCCGCCTCCGTCGCCTGTCCGCATGCCCCCCTGGAGTCCCTCCTGGAAAGGGGCGGCGCGCGATGAAGCGCCGGACGTTCCGGGCGGAGGGGGCGCACGTGGGCCGTGCCCTGGTGGAGGCGGCGGCGGCGGAGCTGGGGCTGCCGGTGGCGGACGTGCGGCGGCTGGTGGACGTGGGCGCCGTGTACGTGGCGGGGCGGCGCGCGCGGGATGGGGCCGTGAAGCTCCTGGCCGCGCAGGTGGTGACGGTGGTGCTGGAGGAGGCGGGGCAGAGCCCGCTGGAGGCTTCGCCGCCCGCGGCGCCCTTGCGCGTGCTGTTCGAGGACGCGGACGTCATCGCGGTGGACAAGCCCGCGGGCCTGAACGCGCAGCCCACGGAAGGCCGCGTGGGCGGCAGCCTGGTGGACCTGGTCAGCGAGCACCTGGGCCGGCAGGCGGGGCTGGTGCACCGGTTGGACCGGGAGACGTCCGGGGTGACGGTGTTCGGCAAGACGCCCGCCGCCACCTCCGCGCTGGCCGAGGCGTTCCGGGAGGGCACCGCGCGCAAGCGCTACCTCGCGGCGACGGGGCCGGGGCTCCCGGCGGGCGGCACGGTGGACCTGCCCCTGTCGAAGGACCCATCGCGGCCGGGGCGCTGGCGGGCGACCCGCGCGGCCAATGGCGTGCCCGCGTGGACGGACTACCGGACGCTGTTCTCGGGGGAGGCGTTCAGCCTGGTGGAGCTGCTGCCCCGGACGGGCCGCACGCACCAACTCCGGGCGCACCTGACGGCGCTGGAGCACCCCATCCTGGGGGACTCGCGCTATGGCGGCGCGGGGAGCGCGGGGGGGCTGATGGCGCCGCGGTGCCTGCTGCACGCGCACGCGCTGGAGCTGGGGCATCCGCTCACGGGCCGGCCGCTGCGGCTGGAGGCGCCAGTGCCGGAGGACCTGCGGGCGTTCTTCGAGTCGGCGGGCGTGCGCGCTCCGGAGGGGCCCATCGTGGCCTCGGACGCGTCCTGAGAACCTGGAAAACCAGGGCCCTGTGCTGGCGGACAGGATGCCCCCGTCGCGCGCATCGTGTGTAGACTGGGGGCTTCATGGGTGGCGGGAGACACGGCAAGGGCCCACGGACGCCGGAGCCCTCCCTTCGCGGACCGGAATTGGGCTCGCGAGGAGAGGACGTGCGAGGCGCGGTGGCCCGGATCTGCCGGGACGCTGCTCGGCTGCTCCAGGAGGGGCAGGCGGCGCGGGCGTACTCCGGCCTGGTGTCCGCCAGCCGTCCCCTGCCGATGACGCCCCGGCTCGCGGCGGTGCTGGTCCGGTGCGCGCTGAAGGCGGGCACGGAGCGCGCGGTCATCACCCTGTTGGACGCGGCGATGGTGACGGAGCGGGGCGAGGTGCGCCGCGAGGTCCGCCGCCAGCTGTCGCGGGTGTTGCGGCGCACGGGGCAGGAAGCGCGCGCCGCGGCGGTGCTCAACGGGTTGTTGATGGACGCGCCCGACGACGCCCGGGCCCGCTTCGTGCTCGACGTGCTGCGCGAGCGGGTGGCGAAGGCGAAGGAGACCCCGGCGGAGGACGAGGAGTCCCGGACGAAGACCGTGGAGGTGTCCGCGCTGGCGCTGTCGGATCCGGAGCTGGGCAACACGGTGGTGGAGATGCCGGTGGTGGCGGTGCCGGCCCCGCAGGCGTGGGCTCCCCGGGCCGCCACGGTGCAGGTCCCGCTGGGCGAGTGGGCGGAACCGGCACGGACGGCGTCGCGAGGACCGGAGTTCCCCTGGGATGACGACGGGCCGGGCAAGGCCCGGGTGGTGACGCCGCCACAGGTCGCGAGGACCGTTCCGGAGCCCGTGCCGGCGGGAGCTTCCGGTGCCGGGCTTGATGATCAGCAGGAGGCTGGCGAGAAGGCACCGGACGCGGTGCGCACTGGAGATGCGGCGCCTCGGGTTGAGAGCGCTGCTAACGGGTCGAACGCACCGTCGTCAGTGAGCGCCGCGGATGCGCCTGCCTCCGTCGTCGCGCCGTCAAGCGCATCGCCGTCCGCGACGGTGCCTGAACACGTCATCTCGGCGTTGAGCGCACTGATGTTGTCGGGCTCGGCGAAGGCGCCTGAGCGCGTCGAAACCGCGTCGAACGATGCGGCCGAGCACGTCGGTGGAGCCTCGCCAGCGAGTGCGACGCGGACGCCCCTGCTCCCGGATACGGCAGCCGCGTCCGATGGCGAGAAGGTCGAGGCGTCGACGCCCGCTCCGCCGTTGTTCGAGTCGACGCAGGTCTTCGGCAAGAAGTTCGAGGAAGCGCCGCCTGCCGATGGCGCACAGGCCCTTGACGAAAAGCCCACGGCGCAGAAGCCATCCGAGGACGCGCCGGCCGTGATGACGGCGGTGCTGGTGCCGGGCGCGCCTTCCAAGGCCTTCGACGAAGACGAATCGACGTCGGAGATCCTCCCTCCGCCCCCATCCGAACCGGCCGATAGCGCGCAAGCCAAGGCATCCAGCGAGAACGCATCGGCCTCGAAGAATCCGCCCCTACGCCAGCCGGACGCGGTGCTGGTGCCGGGAGCGCCAGCGATGGCGTTCGACGAAGAAGAGGCGACCTCGGAAATCCTCCCTCCCGAGCGTGTCGAAGCGGAGCAGGGCGCTTCCGCGTCAACGCAGGCCCGTGACGGGAAGCCACCCGCTCCGCGCCGGGCCTCCGTGCTGGTGCCCTCCACTTCGAAGCCCGCGTTCGACGAGGAGGATGCGACTTCGGAAGTCGTCTTCCCGCAGGCGGACTCCGCCGCGAAGGCAGCCACCGCCGCTCCCCCGGCTCCGGATGCACCTGCCTCGGCGCGCACCGCGGACGAGGGCTCGGAGCGGGCTCAGTCCCAGCGCCAGGAGGCCCAGCTCATCGCGCGCAGTGCGTGGCGCGAATTGGCCCAGCTGTACCTCAAGCGCGCGGACCGCGCGAAGGACGCACCCGAGCGCGCCGAAGCCCTCACGCGGCTCGCGGAGGTGATGGAGAATGAGCTCCAGGACTCCGCGGGCGCCGCGCGCATGTACCGGGAGATCGTCGAGCTGACCGGCGAGCGCACCGCGTTGCGCGAACAGGTCCGGCTGTTGTCGCAGCGGGAGGACGCCTCGCTCGTGCGCCGTGCGCTCGATGACGCGATCTCCCGGGCGAGGACCTCGCGGGCCCGCGCCGTGGCCCTGCTGACGCGAGGCGAGCGGCAGCTGAACATGGGCAACCCCGCGAAGGCGCGCGAGGACTTCGAGTCCGCGGATGCGCTCGTGCCCGGAATGCTGCCCGTGCTCGCGGGGCTGGTGCGCAGCGTCTCCGACGACGAGCGCTTCGCCCAGGTCGAGCGCCTGCGCGCCGCCTGTGCCGCCGCGCCGCGCCGCGCGCCGGATCGCCTGGAGGCGCTGCGGGTGCTCGCGCGGACCGCGGAGGAGTCCCTGGGCGACCTGCGCATCGCGCAGTGGGCCTGGGCGGAGGTGCTCGCGGAGAGCCCGGACAATGAACAACCCCGGGAGCACCTGCTGGCGCTCGCGCGCCGTCTGGGCGACCTGCCCGCGCTGAGCGCGTTGCTGCACGCGCAGCTCGCCCGCGAGCCTCGGGGGCCGGCCGCGCGCAAGGCGCACCTGGAGCGGGTCGCCACGCTGGAGGCGATGGGCGACGCGGGCGCGGCGCTGGCGGAGCTGCGCCAGGCCGTGCGCTTCGAGCCGGGACACAAGGACGCCTGGCTGCTGCTCGCGGACCGCTGCACCGAGCGCGAGCAGTTCGGCGAGGCCGCCTGGGCGCTGGAGAACGCGGCCACCGCGACGGAGGACGACGAGGAGCGCCAGCACACGTGGGAGCGGCTCGCGCTCTTCTGCCGCGAGGTGCTGCACAACACCGAGAAGGCCCGCCTCTACGCGCGCCGCGCCGAGAGTCTGCGCAAGTCCCGCGAGCAGCGCGCCCGTCCGCCGTCGCCGGAGCCCACGCGTCCGGCGCCCTCGCAGGCCGGCGGGGTGCCGCCACCGTCGGTGCTCGTCGCGCCGCCGGTCGCCACGGGCCGGGTCCCCGCGGCGAAGCGCAAGGACCTGTCCGACGAGGTGACTTCCAACACGGACGTCCCGTCGTTGCTCCAGGCGGAAGAGGCCTCGTCCGCCAACGCACCGGAGAAGCGCCCGGCCAGGGTTCCGGGTGCCAACGCGACTTCGCGCAAGGGACGCGGCAACACGGCTGGCGAGGAGCTCGACGCGGCTCCTGGGAACAAGAAGCGAGGGCGCGCGGGGGCTCGGAGTGACACGGCTGAGCGGGCATCGCGGAAGGAATCAGAGCGAGGCGCGGGAGCGTCTCCAGCCGCGCCGCGGCTTGGGAAGGCCCCCTCGGGGAGCCATGCCCCGGTAGCGAACGCAGCCAAGGCCCCCTCTGGACGGCACGCGTCGGTAGGAGACACCGCCCAGGGAACGGAAGCGCAGCGCCGCCCCGCATCCGGGAAGGCGCCAGCGGAGAGCCCTGTCTCCCTCGCGGAGTCCGCCCCCGCTCCCAGCGGCATGGCACGGGCCGCGAAGCCGTCTCGCGGCGGCCCGGCCCAGGAACCCGGCCTCACGCAGGACGACGCAACCTCCGCGCCCGACCGCAAGCCGCGCGCCGCCGCCACACCGCCGCGCGAGCGGACCACGGCCTTCGGAGCCGCGCTCCTTCCAGCCGCGGAGCCCGAAGCCCCAGCGTCGGGCAAGGTCGCCTCCGCTGCGTCCACCCCCGAGGACAACGCCCGCGCCTCCAAGCACGCGGGCACGCAGGTCCGCGAAGCCCCGTCCCGCGTGGAACGCGCCCCGCGCGCCGGACACGCGCCCCGGCTCCCTCTCTCCGCC
>NZ_RAWC01000212.1:0-15568 GCF_003611685.1 Corallococcus sp. CA049B
CCACCTCGCTCGCCGTCGCCTGGGCCAGCTTCGCCGCGGCCCCCGGGTCCACGCGCGCCGTGACGAGCACGCCAATCACGGCCCCCAACAGCAGCTCCACCCGGCGCGCCACCGTCTTGCGAGGCAGCAGACCCGCCCGCGCCGCGCCCTCCAGGGCCCGCGACAGGTGGCCTCTCAGGAGCGCCCGGTAGTCCTCCACCGCCTGCTTCGCCTCCGCGTCATGCGGCCCCAACTCCGTGGCCGTGTTCACCAGCAGGCAGCCCCGCCGAGTCAGCGCTGGCGGCGCGGTGGCCATCGTCGCCGCGAGCGACTCGAAGTACTCCGTCACCTGCGTAAGGCCCGGCGCGTCCTTCGCGAAGACGCCCAGCCGGGGCCCGATGACCTCCTGGAGGTACAGCGAGATGGCCCGCGCGAACAGCCCGCGCTTGCTGTCGAACGTCTGGTACAGGCTGGAGCGGTTCAGCCCCGTCGCCACCTCCAGGTCCGACAGCGACGTCGCCTCGTAGCCGCGCGACCAGAACACCCCCAGCGCCGCCCGCACCGCCTCTGTCTCGTCGAACGCCCGCGTCCGCGCCACGTCACCCTCCTTGACAATTCTGAACCGACCGTTTCAATATGAATTCGGAACTGACTGGTTCAGAATATCCCAACCCCGGAGGGGGAGTCATCATGTCGCCACTGGCGCAGGTCTTCGCGGTCATCGCCGCGCTCATCCACGTGCTGTTCTTCGTGCTGGAGAGCATCGTCTTCTCCCGGCCGAAGGTGTGGAAGCGCTTCGGGCTGAAGTCGCAGGCGGACGCGGACGTGGTGAAGCCGATGGCGCTCAACCAGGGCTTCTACAACCTGTTCCTCGCCGTGGGCGTGCTGGCGGGCGTGGTGCTGGTGCACACGGGTGCGGTGGCGTCGGGCGTGGCGGCGGTGGTGTTCGGCTGCGCGTGCATGCTGCTGGCGGCGCTGGTGCTGGTGGGCAGCAACCGGAAGTTCCTCAAGGCCAGCCTCGTCCAGGGCGCGCTGCCGGCGCTGGCCATCTCGCTCGTCGTCTTCTGAGCCGGCTTTCGCCAGGCGGACCCGCCGCTCGAGCCGCCTGTGGGAGCGGCGGGGCCCAAGGGTGCACGGAAGGGAGGCGGACTCCCTTCCGTCCCAGGACTTCAGCGGCTACGGGCTGAACATGCCCGTGAGCACGCTGGCGCGGCCCCGAGGCAGCGAGCGTTTGAAGGGGCTCGTCGCCAGGTCCGAGCCGGGCTGGTACCAGCTCTGGATCTCAGCGAAGTACGTCTGGCCCGCCTGCAGCACGCCCGGGGGCAGGTACACGCTCTGGAGGTCCGTGTGCAGCGTCGCCACGCGCGTCACGGTGGTGGCGCCGTTGCCAACGCCCAGCCGGTAGATGTTCACCACGTAGTTCGTGGCCGTGCCGATGAGCGGCTTCGACCAGCGCAGCGAGGCGTCAGTCCCCACGCCCGTGAGGTTCTGGAAGGCGCCGCGCGTGTTCACCAGGGGCGCCTGCACCGGCCCGACGAGGGGCTGCACGGGCGCGGCGGTGAACGCGCTCGCCTCCTGGTCCACGCGGATGTCCACGCTCATGGTGTAGGGCGCCGCGGTTCCCAGCGCGTAGCTCTTCGTGAAGCCAGCGGCGGCGAGCGCCACCTTCTGCCACGCCGCCGGGAGCGGGTTGTTGTAGGTCATGCTCCCCGTGACGAGGTCGGTCCGCAGCGTGTCAGGATTGAGCTTCACGAGCAGTGGCTGCCCGCTGATGGACGCGACCGCCGAGCTCAGCGCTGCCGGCCGGGCGGACATCCAGATCTCGTTGTACGTGCTGACCGCGCCCGGGTTCACCTGGGTGCGAAGGGCTTCGAAGGCCGAGCGTCTCCAGTCCACCGCGAAGGTGCCTGTCGCGGCGGGCTGGGTGAAGGTTCCGCTGACGGTGACGGGCTGGCCCTCCACCAGCGTCACGCTCGTGTCGAGCACCTTGTGCATCGCGCGGTAGGGCACTCCATTCGCGCTCGTCTGCAACCGCATCTGCGCCAGCGAGAACACATCCCCGCGGCTGCTGTCGAGCAGCACCGGGTTGAGCATGTCGGCGTAATTGAAGCTCAGCCCGGAGAGCGACGTGGCGCCCGCCAGGGGGAACCCCGTGACGCCTCTGTTGACGTAGCCGAACGCGCCCGGGTTCAACGAATACACCTCCAGGTAGTCCCCCGACTGCCAGGGAGACAGGCCGGTGGCGGACACCGTCACGGGAGTGGACAGCGAGACGAAGGTGCCATCGCGGCCCCACTCCGTGGAGCCCAGGTCGAACGCTCGGCCGGTGCTCACCAGGTAGCGCGAGCCCAGCTTCAGGTAGATGCGGCCGGAAGGGACGTTCGGCACGGAGAGGGTGCCGTCCGCAAAGCCCGTGCCCGGGTAGGCCGTGAACGCCCCGGTCGTCGAGTCCCGCGTGTAGGCCACCACCGACGTGGCGGACTGATCGTACGGCTTCGTCTCGTTGCCCGACGTGGCGACGAAGGTCACCTGGCTGGCACCGGTGACCTGGGTGATCAGGCCCTGGGTGACCTGGGAGGTCGCGTCGGTCGACACGGAGGAGTCCACCGCCTCGGCCTCGTCGAGACCCGCGCAGCCAACCCCTGTCATGCCGACCAGAATCCCAAGGGAAACCAATGACATATTCATTGTGAAAGCGACCCTTTCGGCGACGCCTGGAATGGCGTCGCGCAGGGAGATTCATACCGGGTCGGTCTGACATTTCCGGGAGCGCTTCGACTCCAGTTTCCCCTTGAGAAAGTGAAAGCAAACGCGCTTCCGAGGCGGCGCCCGCTCAAGGCGTGACGGGCTCGAAGACTTCGGCGTCCGGCAGGGTGAGGACGGCCCGGCCCGCTTCACCCAGCTTCTCGCGCGGCACGTCCCGGAAGCGCTGCACGAAGCTGGCGGACGGGCGCAGCGTGAGGGACTGGCCGGTATCGCGGTTGCGGAACGTGGTCGCGACGTCCTCCGGCGAGGGCGTGGCCACCAGCGACAGGTTGAGCTTGCCCAGGCTGGCGCCGGTGGCCGCCGCAGCTCCGTCCGCGACGCAGGTGTACTGGACCTTCGCCGGGCTGTGGTGGATGACCTCCAGCTTGAAGCTGCCCCGGGGCAGACCCAGTTGCTGGAGCGCGTAGTCGCCCATCCTGTAGCCCGCGACCGCCCACGGCCCCGCGCCCCCATGCACCAGCGCCACCCGCTCCAGCGCGCCCGGTTCAGCGGACGGAGTCGCGGCGGGCTTCGCGCCCGCGCAGCCCAGGGTGAGGCCCAGCGTGACGGACAGCAGGAGGTGGCGGCGCATGGTCATCGAGGGCTCCGGTGAAAGACAGACGGAGCGTTCTACCCGGAAGCAATGGACCATGGCGACATACGACTCCGGCCATGCATTCGGCTCAGAGCGCGTAGCCGACCATCAGTGACGCGGAGGCCCTGGGCACCAGCGCCGTGCCGGAGTCCCGCTTCGCCATGACGCCTCCCGCGGAGGCGCTCAGGAGCATCGACAGGCGGCTTCGCACGTCCAGCCGCACGCCCCCGGTGACGAGCCCCAACGGCTCCAATCCGAAGCGCGCATCTTCGTCCGGAATGCGTGACTGGAAGACGGCCAGTGCCCCGGCCTCCAGCGCGCCGCTGAACGTCCAGGCTCCGAGCTTCCAGTGCGGCCCCGCGCCCAACCTCAGCTCCAGCTCCGTCTGCTGGAAGGACACCCTGCTGCCCGTCCCCCTCCGCACCGAGAGCCCCAGGCCTGATGTGTCCACGCCGGGGAACAGCCGCCCTTCGCGCACCAGGCGCACGTCCAGGCCCGCGAGCGACGACAGGCCCGCCACGAGGCCTGACGTCAGCGATGGCCCCACGGCGACCAGCAGCTCCGACCCCGCCCCACCCTTTCGCGCGAGCCTCATCCGCGCGGCCTGCTCCAGGGGCTCGCCGCCCACCGACACGGCTCCGTCCAGCGGTACCTTCACCGACCGCTCCAGGTATCCGTCCTCCGCTCGCAGCAGCAGCCGGTATGCGCCGGGCGACACGGCCAGCGTCGTGGGGCCCTCGCCCTTCTCCAGCTCCGCCACCAGCGCGCCACTCTCCGACGCCATGACGAGCCAGCGGCCCGGGGCCTTCACGTCGAGCGTCAGCCGGCCTCGCGCGCGCTGGGGCTCGGAGAGGATCAACTCTCCGCGTCCGCTCAGGTCCATGCGGAACGTGGGCCGCTGCAGGCCTCCCGGGGAGACGAGCGTGGACTCCAGCGTCCTCGCGTAGGCGTAGCGGTACGCCTCCTCCAGCGTGACGCGCCCATCCCGCGAAGCATCGGCCGCTCCGCGCAACCCCACCGTCAGGTGGTGCGTGAAGAAGGAGCCCTGCAACGCATCCGACTCCTGCGCGTACTCATCCGCGCCAGACGCGCTGATGACGACCCGGCCCTCCAGGTCCGAGGCCTCCATCGTGACCGGCGCGGCCACCGGCTTCAGGCCCTTCAAGCGCGTGGCGACACCGGAGCGGCATGAGTCCAGGATGAGCAGCCCCACGCCCACCGGCGCGCCCTTGAGGAAGTCCACCAGCTCGCGCATCGGCAGCTCGGTCCCGCGCAGGTGCAGGCTGCCGTCACCCGCGTGCGACGACACGTAGAGCAGGAGCCAATCCCTCGGCGAGGCTTCCACGGCCAGCCGCGCCCGGAAGCGCGCCAGGGCTTCGCGCAGCTTCGCGGCATCCGTGCCCAGCAGCGTCATCGTGCGCTCAGGCGACACGGTGCCCACTTCCTGGAGCACCTCGCGCATCCGCTGCGCGTCCGTCTCCGCGAAGCGCAGCCGCTCCTCGCTGGCCAGGCCCTGGTTCTCTCCCACGATCAGCGCCCAACGGCGCGGCGCTTCCTCCGCGGCGGCGCCCGGAAGCGGTCCCAGCACCAGGAGCAGCACCGCGAGCAGCCGCACGCCCAGGCCCAACACGCGGCTCACGGCACGACCCTCAGCAACGTGCGCGCCCGCGCCTTCCCGATGCCCTCCGGCGTCGCCACCTCCAGCGGTCCCTGCCCCTTCCCGCGCGCTTCAGCAACGCGCGCCGTGAGCGCCTCGCGCGCCTGCTCCACGTCCAGCGGCGCATCCGAGAAGAACGCATGCAACGCCACCGACCCCGGCGTCACTTCCAACGCGGGAGACAACCGCACCTCCGCCCCCGGCTCCACCGTGCCGCTCGTCTTGCCATCCCCCGGCCAGAGCGCATCCACCGCGCCTGCTTCATCCACCGCGAGCACCAGCACGTTCCGGTACGGCCCCGTGCCCACCGCGAGCGTCACCTGCTCACCGGGCCTCGCGTCCTGCACCGGCGCGCCCTGCACGGACAGCAGCCGCAGCGCCACGGTCCCCTTCAGCCGTACGCCGTCCTCCGCGCCCCGCGGCACGTAGACGACCATCGCGAGCCCCACCGCCAGCGCGGTCACCAGCGGCACGCCCCAGCTCCACCAGGGCCTCGCGGACCGGGCGCGCTTCTCCTCCAGCCTCGCCAGCACCGCCTTCGCTCGCGGCTGTGCCAGGCTCGACGCACGCGCCTGCTTCATCCGCTCGGCGATCATCCCGCAGGCTGGGCAGTCGGCCACGTGCCGCTCCGCGCGCCCCGAGCCATCCAGCCCCGACAGCCACTCGTCCAACTCCAGCCGCGTCAGGTGCTCAGCCACGCTCCGCCTCCAACGCGTCCGGAAGCCGCCCCAGCTCCGCCGCCTTCTTCCGGATGGAGTCCAGGTCGCGGACGATGGTCTTTCGCGACACGTCCAGCATCCCGGCGATCTCCTCCTGGGTCAGCCCGTCGAAGAAGTGCAGCGTGGCCACCTCCAGCTCGCGCTCGCCCATCCGCCCCACGAGGTGCCGGATGAAGTCCGCGGCCTCCCACTGGCCAGGCGTGAGCGCCGCGGCCTCCGGCGCCTCCAGGAGCACCGGCTCCCGCAGCTGGCGCGAGCGCAGCGCGTTGAGGCACAGGTTGGTGGTGACGCGGTACACGTACGTCATGGGACGGGCCTCCCGTCGGAACCGCGCGCCAGCCGTCAACATGCGCTCGAAGACCTCCTGGACGATGTCCCAGGCGTCGGCATCGCGTCCCAGCAGCGCGAGCGCGCGACGGTGCACCACGGGCGCGAAGCGCTCGTAGAGCTCCCTGAGCTCCTCCGCACCGAGCCCGCTCGCCATCCGATGGGTCCGACCTTCCTTTTCGTCCTTGAGACACCCGGCCCCTGCGGCCTGGGACATCGCATCGCATCCGCGATGGGCCGTGGGATATTAGTCGCACCCCCGGCGGCATGTCCCAGGCCGGCCGCACCGGGTGTCCCAACCGCCGTGAAACGACTCGTCCTCGCCACCCTCGTCGCGCTCCTGGGCGCCTGCTTCGACCCGCTCTACGAGGACCCGGACGAGCTGGGCGAGGTGTCCTGGGCCGTCTGCTGCGTCCGCAACCAGGTGGACACCTGCCCCTGCGAGGACCCCGGCGGCTGTGAGATTCGCTTCCAGGCGTGCTCGGCCGGCACCTGCACGCCGTCGCTCCGGGACAGCTGCGAGACCCTCCCCGGCAGCCAGGACGGCGGCCAGAGCTACGACGCAGGCGCGGGCGTCGACGCGGGCACCACCACCGACGCCGGCACCACCACCGACGCCGGCACCACCACCGACGGCGGCGTCATCATCGAAGACGGCGGCACCAGCACCGACGCGGGCACCAGCACCGACGCGGGCACCGACGCGGGCCCCCCGCCGATGGTGACCTACGAGCCGTGCTGCGATCCGTTCACCCACCGTGTCAGCACCTGCCGCTGCGATGCCACGGGCTGCCTCAGTCCTTCCTTCACGCCCTGCGCGTCCGGCCGCTGCGCACTCAACGGGGAGTCATGCGGCTAAGGTCTCCCGCGGGATGAAGGGCACCTTCCATTCGCTGCGCGGCTACAACTACCGGACGTGGGCGGCCGGGGCGCTCGTGTCCAACGTGGGCACGTGGATGCAACGCACCGCCCAGGACTGGATCGTCCTCACCCAGCTCACCCACAACAACGCCACGGCCGTGGGCGTGGTCATGGCGCTCCAGTTCGCGCCACCGCTCCTGTTCCTTCCCCTGACGGGCTTCGCGGCGGATCACTTCGACCGGCGCAAGCTCCTGTTCGCCACGCAGGCGGCCCTGGGCGCACTGGCGCTAAGTCTGGGGCTGCTCACGCTCTCCGGGCACATCCGGCTGTGGCACGTGAACGTGTTCGCGTTCCTCCTGGGGTGCGTCACCGCGTTCGACGCCCCCGCGCGCCAGACGTTCGTGTCGGAGCTGGTGGGCGAGGAGGACCTCGCCAACGCCGTGGCGCTCAACTCCACCTCGTTCCACGCCGCGCGCATGTTGGGCCCCGCCATCGCGGGGTTGCTCATCTCCGCCGTGGGCTCCGGGTGGATGTTCGTCCTCAACGCGGCATCGTTCGGCGCCGTGCTCCTCTCGCTGAGCCTGCTCCGCGTGCACGAACTGCACGTGACGGACCGCGCCCTGCGCACGCGCGGGAGCCTGCTGGAGGGCTTCGTCTACGTCTGGAAGCGGCCCGACCTGGTGGCGGTGCTGACCATGTTCTTCCTCATCGGCACCTTCGGCCTCAACTTCCCCATCTTCATCTCCACCATGTCCGTGCGCGTCTTCGGCCAGGGCGCCAGCGGCTACGGGCTCCTCACGTCCATCATGGCCATCGGCTCGGTGACGGGCGCGCTGCTCTCCGCGCGTCGCGCGCAGCCGCGCATCGGCCTGCTGGTGACGGGGGCCGCGGTCTTCGGAGCGGGGCTCACGCTCGCGGCGCTGATGCCCGTCTATGCCCTCTTCGGCGTCATGCTCGTCATCATCGGCGTGTCCGCGCAGACCTTCACCACCACCGCGAACAGCCTGGTGCAGCTGTCCACCGAGCCCGCCATGCGAGGGCGCGTGCTCGCCATCCTCCTGGCCATCGCGCTGGGCGGCACGCCCCTGGGCGCCCCCATCGTCGGGTGGGTCGCGGACACGTTCGGTCCCCGTCAGGCCTTGGGCGTGGGCGCCGCGGCGGGCTTCGTCGCGGCGCTCATCGGCCTGCGCTACCGCGCGAAGGCGGCGGCTACTTCTTCTCCAGGATGACGGCGTAGAACTCGATGCCCACGCCCTGCCGGTCCTCCTCGGTGATGGAGTCGTCCGGCAGCCCCAGGAACCGGCTCACGGGCTGCACGCCACCGGGGCCCGGCGTCCACGGCGTGCAGAGCTCCAGGTACTCCGGCAGGGAGAACAGCTCGAAGCTCTCCCCCATCTTCTGGAACATGCCCACGAACTGCTCCCACTGGGGCGTCGTCTTCGCGGGGTCCTTCGTCTCGAACGTGGTGAAGAGCTTGGAGCCCGGCGCGGCCCAGTCGTAGAGGTCGCGGAAGAACTTCCGGTTCTCCTCCGCCTTGAGGAACACGGTGATGCCGTTGGCGCCCAGGGCCACCTTGCGCTCGCCGCCCAGGAAGTCGCGCACGTCCGGGCGCTCCAGGAAGGACTTCGCCTGGCGGATGTCGCACTCCAGGTAGCGCACGCGCGGGTCGTTCCCCAACAGCACGCGCGCCTGCGCCATCGTCAGCGGATTGATGTCCGAGTACAGCACCTTCACGTCCGGCGGCAGCACGCCGTGCACGTGGTCGTTGGTGGGCAGGCCGGACGCGAAGTCCACCCAGTGCGTGAAGCCCTCCGTGGACAGCCGCTTCGCCGCGCCCTGGAGGCACGCGCGCAGCATCCGCACCCACTTCCGCGTGGAGGGCAGCAGCGAGAACATGTACTCCGCCGCCTGCCGGTCCGCGTCGAAGTTGTGGGTGCCGCCCAGCGTGTAGTCGTAGATGCGTGCCGCGTCGGGAACCTGGGGATTCACGCCCGGCACGCGGGCCAGCTCGTTCACATCCATGGTCGTCGCTCCATCGGTTCCGGGCATTGTGCCGGTCCGCTCGCGCGGTTGCACCCTTCCTACGGAGTGACGCCCGCGACCTGGCGCAGCAATTCCAACGGCCCCAGCGCGGCGACCGCGTCGAACTGCTCGGGCGTGCGCACCAGCAGCGACCCCGCGAAGCCCAGCGCGTTGACGTTGACGCCCAGGTGCTCCGCCCTGGCGCGAGGCACCAGCAGCATCCAGTCCCGGGTGACGAGCAGGTTGTACGGCGCGTGCTCCGCCAGCCCCAGCGCGTCCCGCAGCAGCCGGTACGCCGCCAGCATCCGCGCGCCCTGCCCCGGCGCGCCCCACGGCCCCAGGCCCGCCAGCAGGTGCGCGAACGGCAGCGACTCCGCGGCCACCACGCGGCCCGGCCCCGGCAGCGCGGGCAAGAGCGCCTCCACGGGCGCGCGCAAACGGTCCGGCCCCAGCGGCGGCACCAGCTGCAGGTGCTTGTGGCGCTGGCTGGCGCCGGCCGTCTCCCCCGCGTTGTAGAAGGCCAGCCCGTCCAGCCCCTCCAGGCACGTGGCGAGCGCGTCGAAGTCCGCGTGCGTCAAGAGCGCGTCCTGCGACTCGAAGGTCCGCGTCACCAGGAGCAGGTGGTGCTCCACGACGTTGAACTTGTTGAGCAGGCACACGTGCGCGGGCGCCACGTCCCCCAGCACCAGGTCCGGCTCCGGGTTCGCGAACGGGTTGAACGGCTCCGTGCCTGACGAAGGCGGACGCTTGCGCTCCTTGAGCGCCACCCGTCCCAGCACGCGCACCTGGAACGCCGTGCCCGCGACCGGCACCGTGCGCGCTTCCGTGGCGATGGGCTGGAGCGCCCCGGTCTCCAGCGCGTGGCGGGTGACGTCCAACGTGCGGGGCCACAGGACGGCGGGCGTCAGCGGTGCGGCGTTCACGGGCGGGCTCCTGGCGCGAGTCCTCCCAGTCTGTGCCGTCCGCTCACGCCAGCGTCAACCCGCTCGCGGCCAGGGAGCGCTCCGGATGTCCGCCTCAGCGCGGAGGAGGACGGAAGACGTACTGGTACACCTGCGGCTCGCTGCCGGGCGGGTACTGGGCGTCCATGAAGGCCACGTGCGCGCTGTGGGTGATGAGCACGTCCTGGAGGCTGTCGTAGAGCACCACCACGTTCGTGGCCTTCCCGCTGGGGTCCAGGTCCACGCGCACCTTCAGGTTGCCCTTGAGGTCCGGCTTCTCCATCAGGTGCTCCAGGTACAGCGCCACCAGCCCCAGCGACACCCGGTCGTAGATCTGCTCCACCGTGCCCTTCGCGGGCGAAGCGGGCAGGTGCAGCTTCTTCGTCAGCTGCGCGGCCTCCTCCGCCGCCTCGGGCACCGGCCGCTCCGGAGCCGCGAGCGCCGCGCGGTACGCCGCCATGGCTTCGAAGTAGCGCTCCAGCTTGAGCAGCAGCCGCGCCCGCCGCACCTGGATGTCCGCGCGTTGCGGGGCCAGCGCCGCCGCCTGGTCCAACCGGGCCTCGGTGGCGGCCACGTCCTGCTTCGCCTCCGCCAGCGTCGCCAGCCGCAGGAGCGGTTCAGGGTCCTGGGGCGTCGCCGCGGCCAGGCGCACCAGGGCCTTCGCCTCGTCCTCCGGGCGGTCGAGCTCCACGGCGAGCTTCACCCATGAGGCGAGCACCGCGGGCTCCGCGCCGCCGAGCGTCGCGTAGCGCTCCAGCATCTTCACCGCCTGCGCCTTGTCCCCGGCGGCGAGCCACGCCTCCGCCTGCCGACGGTGCGCCTCGCGGTCATGCGGCTGGAGCGCGACGAGCAGCGCCCCGGCCTCCGCGCCCGCCTTCGCGTCCCCCGCCTCGCGCGCCAGTTTCGACAGCACCTGGAGCGCCTCCGGCTGCTCGGGCCAGTCCTTCACCGAGCGCACCAGCAGCGCCCGCGCCTCCGCCGCGCCTCCCGGGCGGCCCGCCAGCAAGAGCGCCAGGTCCGTGCGGAAGCGCGGGATGTCCAGCTTCGCCAGCGCCTCGCGCAGCCGCGCTTCCGCCTCCGCGGGCTTGCCCTCCGCCTGGAGCCGCAGGCCGTCCGCCCAGAGCGCGGGCGAGAAGCCGGGCACCACCTTGCGCGCGGTCTCCAGCGGCGCGGCCGCGTCCTTCAACATGCCCCAGCGCACGTAGACGAGCCCCAGGCCCACGTGCGGCCACGGGTTCTCCGGGTACACCACCGCCAGCGCCTTGAACTCGGCGAAGCTCTCGTCCGAGGGCAGCGCGAGGAAGGCCCGGTACACCCGGGGCATGGGGTCCTTGGGCGCCTTCGCCTGCCGCGCGTCCAGCTCCGTGCGCAGCGTGCTGGGGCTGCCCTGGACCCGCGCCGTGTCCACCCGCTGGAGCATCGCCATGCCGTCCGCGGCGGGAGCGGGCACCGGCCGGGCGCCCAGGGCCGGGAGCGCGCACAGCACGGACAGGAGCAGGCACGTCAGGACACGGGACGTCATCAGGGCCAGTGGGAAGCCGGGGGAGCCAGGGGGCGGCCGGACGCTACCAGATGGACGCGCCTCGCGAGGGCTGCGAGCGATTACGCACCTTGCGTGAATTACAGAGATACACGCCATGTTTCACGGGTGCCGGAACGGGTGGAATGGCCCTGGAGGGCGACCTCGCTTTCGGGCGTTGGACGCCACCCGGGCGGTAGGTCTTGACCAGAACGCGCGGTGCTGGGCGGAATGGCGCCCATGGCCACCGCCGAGAAACTCGTATTCCCGACCATCGTCGAAGGACTCTTCGTCCGGGGACTTTCCGGGAAGGTGCCCTTCGCCCTCAAGGAGCAGTTGCGCAAGGAGGGCCTGGACCTGGACCGGCCCCTGCAGCCGGCGTACTCGCTGGACACGTGGACGCGCTGCGTGGCGCTGACGGCGAAGACGCTGCACCCGGAGCAGCCGGACCCGGTGGCGTGGCGGATGCTCGGCGAGCGGATGATCGACGGCTACCGCGACACGATGGTGGGCCGGGCGCTCCTGGGCGTGCTGCGGCTCATCGGGCCCAAGCGGATGCTGCTGCGCACGCAGCACAGCTTCCGCACCGGCAACAACTACACCGAGGTGCGCATCACCGAGCGCGGCGAGCGTGAAGCGGACCTGTGGCTCAACGAGCCCGGCCTGCTGCGCTACTTCAAGCAGGGCGTGATGCTGGCCACGGTGCGCGCCGCCAGCGGCCCGGCCACGCAGGTGGACGTGGTCCAGTTCGACGACGACAGCGTCACGTACCGCGTGTCCTGGGGCGCTCCGGGCGCCTGAGTCACCGGCGTCCCCCTGCGCGCGGATCCGCGACCCCGGGGCCCCTTGCCCGCACCGGGCCCCATCTGCCAGCGTGAGGGTCTGCGCGCGGCGTCCGGGCCGTGAACGGCCGCGCGAAGAGGGGGATTCATCCAAATGCCGTCGAGCAAGCGCGCCAACCTGCCGCGCTGGAACGGTCATCAGCAGGGGTTCTTCGAAATCTGGTTCCTGGTGGTGCTCGACCCGGGCGGAGACCGCGCCTGGTGGTTGCGCTACACCCTGTTCACTCCCGCGCCGGGGAGCGGCGGCGAGCCTCGCGCCACGATGTGGGCGGCGGCCTTCGACTGCGCGTCCCAGGACCGGCCCGCGGTGGCGCTCAAGGCCATCCATCCGGCCTCCGCGTTCACGGCGCTGCCGGACGGCGGAGTGCGCATCGCGGACTCGGAGCTGACGCCCGGCCACGTCCACGGCCAGGTGAAGAGCGGCGGGCACTCCATCGCGTGGGACCTGCGCTTCCAGGGCGGCCACCCCGGACCGGTGCGCCGCGAGCCGCGAGGCACCGCGCTGTTGCCCCTGCCCACGCAGGTCGCCCACGTGCACGACGACGTCACCTTCGAAGGCACGGTGACGGTGGACGGCGAGCGCATCGACGTGAAGGGCGCGCCCGGCCTGCAGAAGCACCTGTGGGGCCACCGGCGGCTGGAGGAGCTGACGTGGCTGTACTGCCCGCGCTTCGCCGAGGACCCGGACGCGCGGCTGGAGGTCATGGCGGTGCGCGCGAAGCGCAAGCGGGGCCACCCCCAGCTGTCGCCCATCTACCTGCGCACGCGCGACGCCGAGCACACGTTCCATGAAATGCCCCACGTGCTCTTGTCGCGCGTGACGTCGCCCGCGTCCGGAGAGCTGACCTTCCGCGCCGCCTCCGCCACCATGGCCGTGGAGGGCCGCGCGTGGTGCGACCCGCGCACGCTGGTGGGCTACGCGTACCGGGACCCCACGGGCTGGGACGTGCTGGTGGCCCAGAGCGACGTGGCCCGGTGCGAGGTGCAGCGGTTCTCCCGGCCCCACCCCTTCGCGGCGTGGAAGCCCACCGGGAAGCTGACCTCCACCGTGGGCGCGCTGGAGTTCCACGCTCCGGAGCCGATGCCGGGCGTGCGCTACATCCCCTGGGACGGCACCGCGCTCGCAGCGGAAGGCTCACCCGGCGGGGACGCGCCGGCCCTGGGGACGGGCTGACGCCGGGCCCTCCGCCTCCGCCTTCCGGGAGGGAGGGGCTTGTGGGACGGGGCCCGGGGTACTGCCCGGGTGGCGCCCAGGCCTCGAGGGGGAGGCGCCTCCTCCGCGTGTGGATGGGGACGGCCGTGGCCACCCTCTGGGGTGACGGCCCGCCGCTCCCCTGAAGCCCATGCGCCATCGACTGCGGAGACACCTCCAGTCGCTCCTCCGGGTGGACCCCGGAAGACCGGCCCTGTGGGCGGGCATCCGGGCCGCCGTCGCCACCGCCCTGCCCCTGTGTCTGTCGTTCCTGACCACCGTGCCGCAGGCCGGCTGGGCGGGCCTCACGGGGCTGCTCGTCACGCTCGCGGACAAGGGCGGCTCCTACCGCGTACGGGCGCGCGTCATGGGCGTGGTGACGGTGCTGGGGGCGCTGGTCGGCCTGCTCGCCGCGCCCGCGGGCCACACGTATGTGATGGACGCCACGCTGCTGCTCGTGGGCGTCACCGCAGCGAACTTCGCGCGCTGCTACGGCGAGACAGCGGGCTCCGTGGGAGGGCAGCTCGCCGTCATCTTCGTCGTGTCGCTGGGCGCGCCCGCCGCCTCGCCGCGAGAGGCGCTGCTGCGAGGCGCGGCGCTGCTGCTGGGCGGCCTGTGGGCCATGGCGCTGTCGCTGCTGCTGTGGCCGCTCAGGCCCTACCGCCCCGCGCGCCGGGCGGTGGCGCAGGTGTACGCGGGGCTGGCGATCGCCGCGGAGGACCTGGGGAGGGCCACGCGGGACGGCGCCACGGCCGAGGCGTGGGCCGCGGGGCTGATGCGCCACGCGCGGCTCCGCCCGGACATCGAACGGGCGCGAGACGTGCTCGCGGCCACGCGGCGAGGGAGGCCGGACGAGTCCAGGCGCGGCGAGCACCTGCTGGTGCTGGTGGAGCTGGTGGAGCCCATGGTGGCGCTGCTCAGCGCGCTCGCGGAGGCGATGCAGGTGGTGGGGCGCGACCCGCACATGCACGCGACGCGCGAGCGGGTCATCAAGCTGTGCGAGGCCTTCGGCGCGATGGACCAATGGGTGTCGCGGGCGCTGCGGCAGGAGCGCAACGAGGGCATGCGCGAGCCGCCCCGGCTGGCGCTGAGGCCCCGTCGCCGGCAGCCCGCGAGGATGGCCGCGCCGCCCGTGCGCCAGAGCGCGGAGGGGCCGCTGTCCACGCACGTCGCCACGCTGCTGGACCGGCTGCGCGAGTACGCGGGCGTGGCGCACGAGACGGCGTCGGGCCTGCTCTTCGGAGACCCGGTGTCGGCGCGAGGCAAGGGCACGGTGGGCGGCCCCCGGCAGGCGCCGGGGTTCTCCCTGTGGCGGCCGGTCCGCGACCACCTGCACCCGGACTCGGTGGTGCTGCGGCACGCGCTGCGCACGGGGATGGTGGCCACGGCGGCGCTGGGGCTGACGCGGGCGTTGCAGGTGGGCGACGCGCACTGGGTGAGCCTCGTGGTCATCTCCATCCTCCAGCCCTACGCGGGCAGCACGGAGGAGCGCGTGCTCCAGCGCACGCTGGGGACACTCGTGGGCGCGAGCCTGGCGGCGCTCATCGCGACGCTGGTGCACACCCCGCCGATGATGATTGGCGTCATCAGCGTGCTGACGGCCATCTCCGTGGCGCTGCTGCCGCTGAACTTCGGCGCGTTCCAGGTCCTGCTCACGCCGGACTATCTGTTGATGGCCACGCTCAGCTCCGGGGACTGGACGGTGGCGTCGCAGCGCTCGCTGGGCGTGCTCATCGCGGGGGCGCTGGCGCTGGTGGGCTCATGGACGCTGTGGCCCAGCCCGGAGCGCCGCCGCTTCCCGGACGCGGCGGCCTCCGCCCTGCGCGCGGACGGGAAGTATCTGCAACAGCTGGCCACGCACCGCAGCGGCACGGAGCCCGCGGTGAACGAGGAGCGCCGGCTCCTGGACCAGGCGCTGCTGGAGGCGGAGTCGTCCTTCCAGCGGCTGATGACGGAGTACCGGGGCCCGCTCGGGCACCTGGAGCCGGGCATGGCGCTGCTCACCTACGCGCGCAGGTTCGCGCTGGCGGTGACGGCGCTGGGCACGGGGCGCTTCGAGGGGAGGACGACGTCGGTGCTGCCGCAGCAGCTGGCGCAGCGGGCCAGTGACAGCCTGGAGCTGCTCGCCCGCGCGTTGCAGGAGCGGCGCGAGCCCCCGCCCCTGCCCGC
>NZ_RAWC01000213.1:0-15527 GCF_003611685.1 Corallococcus sp. CA049B
GCCGGGCTCATCGCGGGCGAGGGGCTGGTGGGAGTGGGCATCGTCCTGGCGCAGGCGCTCTGGTAGCCTTCGGGCATCCGCATGCGCTGTCCGGTCTGCCACCGCCGCCTCGCTCCCGGCGCGGCGTGTCCCGTGAATGGTGTCGCCTCCGGGTCCGGTTTCCCCCTGGAGCCGCTGGCGATTCCTGACGTCCCCGGCCTGTCCGGTGCCGCCCTGTTGGGGGTGGGGGGCTTCGCCCACGTCTTCACCGCGGTGCGCGAGTCGGATGGCCGCGAGGTGGCGCTCAAGGTGGGGCTGGGGCCGCACCATGCGCGCTTCGCCCATGAGGCGGAGGCGCTCCGGCGCGTCGGGCCTCCCACGGTCCCTGCCGTGCTGGAGGAGGGGCGCGTGGGGGGGCGGCCCTTCCTGGTGCAGGAGTTGTTGCGAGGGCAGACGCTCGCGGCGTGGATGGCGGCGCTGCCAGGGACCGGCGCGGCGTCCGTGGCGCGGGTGCGCGAGCTGCTGACGGGGCTGTGTCCGGCGGTGGCGCGCGTGCATGCGGTGGGGGTCGCGCACCGGGACCTCAAGCCGGAGAACATCTTCCTGCGCGAAGGTGGCGCGCTGAGCCTGTTGGACTTCGGGCTCGCGAGGTGGAGGGACGCGGGGCCGGCGGAGGAGGCGGGGAACCGCGCGGGCACGACGGTCTACATGGCGCCGGAGCAGTGCCTGGACGCGCGCGAGGCGGGCCCGGCGGCGGACCTCTACGCGTTGGGCGTCCTGCTGTTCGAACTGCTCACGGGCACGCCGCCGTTCCACGGCACTCCGGACGAGGTGCGCGAAGGCCACGTGAGCCAGCGTCCGCCGCGCGTGTCGGAGCGGGCACGGGTTCCGGTGGCGCTGGACGCGGTGGTGGCGCGGTGTCTGGCCAAGGAGCCCGCGGAACGGTACGCGAGCGCGGAGGCGCTGCTGGCCGCGTTCGAGGCCGCGTGCGCGGAAGGGCCGTCACTGCCCGGTGTCGTCGGGACGAGGGATGCGCGGCCGTCGCAGGCGCTGACGACGTTCGCGGGCGCGCGGCCGGTGGCGGTGCTGGGCCTGCGCACGGCCGCGTCGGTGGAAGGACTGGCGGCCACGCTGGAGCCGTTCGGCGGAGTGCTGGCGCGGGTCGCGGCGGGGGGCTACCTGCTCGTCTTCTGCGAGTCGTTGTCCGCGGAGGCGAACGTGCGCGCGGGCGCGCTCGCGGCACGGCGGTGGGTGGAGTCCGGGGAGGCCTCGGCGGTCCTGCACGTCGCGGTGCTGTACGTGCATCCCGGCACCACGTTGCCGCGCATCGCGGGGGCCGCGCTGGAGCGGCCGGAGACGTGGTGGGGGAGGGCGCTCGCGCAGGGCGAAGTGCGGGTGACGCCAGAGGCGGTCGCGCGGCTGGAGCCGGGGTGGATCGAGCCCGTCACGAAGCCGGACGACAGTGAAGCCTCGCCCGGGATTCGTGAGTCTGGCGCGCAGGAGCGGCAGCCGCCCGACGGCCTCGGGTCCACGGCCTGGCCGGGGAACGAAGGAGCGCCGCGCGCGGCGTCCCCCGAAATCGTTGGCGCCGGGCGCGAGAACGGGGCGGTCTTCCGTCTGCGCCTCCACGACGAGGACGGAGCCCGCGCGGATGGCGAGCCTCCTCCCTTCGTGGGCCGCGACGCGCTCCTGGACGCATTGGTCGCGGACGCGGCGCGGAGCCTGTCGTCCTCGGCTCCGGGCCTGGGCGTGCTCACCGGCGAAGTGGGGCATGGCAAGTCACGGCTGCTCAAGGCGCTCGCGTTCCAGCTGGAGTCCGCGGGCCATGCCCGGGTCGTCCGTCTGCGCGCGCCGCCGCCGGATGCGTCGCTGTCCAACGCCTTGCTGGACTCCCTGCGCGCCGTCGTGGGCCGTCCTTCCGCGGAGCCCCGCATCCTGGCCGAGGCACTCCTCGCCCAGGCCCGTGAAGCCCCGCTCGTGCTGCTGCTGGACGATGCCCACCTCGCGGATCCCCTGAGCCTGGATGTGCTCGAGCGCGCCACGCTCGCTGGACCGCGGGCGCCGCTGTGGATCTGCGTCGCCGGACGTCCTTCGCTGCTGGGCCTGCGTCCCCACCTGGGCGAGCGCAGCGCCCACGTCTCACGCCTCACGCTGCCGCCCCTGCCACCGGAGGCCAGCCGCGCGGTGCTCGTCCACCTGCTGCGCCCGGCGGAGCACATCCCCGAACCCGTGCTCGCGCGCCTGGAGCAGCTGGCGCAGGGCGTGCCCCTGTCCCTCGTCGAGCTGGCTCGCGCGCTCCGCGCCGCCGGGGCCCTGCGTTCGGCGCCGGGGGGCGGATGGTACGTCGCGCCGGACGCGCTGCTGGACGTCTCCGTCACGCCGCTCTTTGAACGGCTGGCCCCTCGCGTGCTCGCGGGCCTTCCGGAAGCCCACCGGGTGCTCGCGCGGCTGTGCGCGGTGCTCGGCACGGAGGTGGACGTCGCACGCGTGGACGCGGCCCTGCGCCATCTGGCCACGGGGCCGGAGCTGTCGCGCGCCGCCGCGCTGGATGCGGGCGCGGGCCTGCAACGGCTGGCCCGCGCGGGCCTCCTGCGTCCCATCAGCCCGGGCCGCTTCGCCTTCCGCCACCCGCTCCTGCGCGAGGCCCTGGAGGCCCTGCTGCCTCCCGCGCCCCGCCGCGCGCTGCACGCCGCCGCGCTCAAGGCCAGCGTGGGCGACGACGTGGCCGAGCGCCGCCGCCGGGCCCACCACGCGGCCGTCTGCGGCGCCCACCTGGAGGCCTCGCGCGACTACCTGGCGCTGGCGGAGGAGGCCCGCTCCGGTCACCTGTCCGTGGATGCGGAGCAGCACTACACGCGCGCGCTCGCGCTCCTCCCGGAGTCCGACGACGCGCGCAGGGCCCAGGCGCTCGCGGGACGGGGCAAGGTGCGCCACCGCCTCCAGCGCTTCCGCGAGAGCCTCGCGGACCTGTCCGCCGCGCGCGCCCTGGCCCGCACCCGGGGCGACGCCGCGCTCGAAGTGGACCTGCTCCTGGAGGAAGCCACCGCGCGCGACTGGATGGAGGACTCGGACGGATCCGCCGCCTGCACGCGCGAAGCGCTCGACGCCATCGAGCCCCTGGACGCGCCGCGCCTGTCCCTCCGCTGTGGCCTGGCCCGGGGCCGCCTGCACGTGCGTCAGGGCGAGTGGGCCGCCGCGGCCCGCGTGCTTACCTCTACCGCCGAAGGCGCCGAGCGCGCCCGGGACCACGAGACGCTGGTCGTGTCGCTGGCCCTGCTGGGCGCCGCGCTCACCTTCCTGGACCGCGCGCCAGAGGCCGCCGAGCGCTTCGACGAAGCCCTGGCGCGCTGCGAGGCCGCGGGCGACGGACTGCACACGGCCGCCGTGCTGAGCAACCGCGTCCTCCTGTGGCTCCGCCAGGGCGACGTGTCCCGCATGGAAGCGGACCTGCGCCGCGCCATGGCCCTGGGCCGGGAGCTGGCCCACGCGCAGATGGAGCGCTGGTCCACCTTCAACCTGGCGGAGGTCCTCTACATGCAGGGCCGCCTGGACGAAGCGCTCCCCCTCGCGCAGCGCGCGCATGAGTTGGGCGTGCGCTTCTTCCGCGAACACCCCGTGCCCGTGGACGCGCTGCTCCTCGCCCGCATCCAGGCCGCCTCGGGAGACGAGGCAGCGGCGGCCCGCCAGCTCGCCTGGATTTCGGAGCGCTGTCCGCCGGAGTCCCTGCCGCCCACCGCCATCATGCGGCGGCTCGTGGAGCTCCAGGTCCATCAGCAGACCACCGGCGCCTTCCACGCGACGGACTGGGCCGCGCTCCACACCGAAGCGGACGCGCTGGCCTCACCGGATGAGAAGGCGGAGATCCTCCTGCAGGCCACCGTCATCGCGCGCCGCACGGGCGCGATGGAGGAAGCCCGCGAGTGGCTCGAACGCGCCGGACCCGCCGTGGCCGAAGCCCCCCTGTGGTCTACGCGTTTCCACGCATTGCGTGCCGCGCTCGCACCCCCAGCGCTGTAACGGGAATCGCTACACGGCGCCGCGCGCGTAACCTTTCACGCTACAGGGAGACAAGAAGCCCACGCCTGGGGTTTCCTTCCCCTCCCATTTCCAATTCCTGCCCAAGGAGTGTTCACGCGATGGCCTCCTCCGTCCTCCGAATCCCCTGGTGTTTCCTGTTGCTGGCCCTGACCGGCTGCGAGCCCGCGCTCCCGGAAGACACCACCCCCAGCACCGATTCCGACGTCGCGCTCGGCACGAGCCAGGCGGACATCCGCATCGCCAACTCGCTCACGACGCGGGAGCTGGTGCTCAACGCCATCGCCGCGAACCACGACGCCAACGCGGCCCTGTCCACGAACTCGCTGGAGTCCCTCTTCGACCCGGACGTGATGATCCCCGGCGGGGGCAGCGCGCTCGTCAACCACCAGCTCCGCGACCCGTACGCGCAGCGCTTCATGGCGTACCTGGTGAGCTGCGCGTTGGGCGAGGGCGAGACGCTCGAATACCTCAACCCCTTCCTGCCTGTCGGCGCCCAGCGCAGTGAATGGGCCGGCTCCGCGGGCCTCTGCCCGTGGTGGCGCACGCAGGCGCCGGGCGACGCGTGCCTCCGGCGTGTGACGGCGTGCCTCCTGTCGCGCAACAACGGCCTGGGCCACCGCGTGGAGCTGTCCATGCGCGGCGAAATCCACGAGCCCGCCCTCTCCATGGCGGAGCCGTTCTCGCTGGACGCGTGGACGGTGCCGCTGGACCACGTGCCGTCCACGTCCGCGTCGGTGAACAGCGCCGTGCCCTGCTCCGAACAGACGGTGGGCGCGGAGCGCGACTGCGGCTGGAAGATGCACTCGGTGGGGTGGTGCCCGGCGGGCCAGACCCTCTCCGTGGGCGCGGGCGGCCCGGCGGTCTGCCCGTCCGGGACGCCGCTGGGCTCCAGCTCCGAAGCGCGCATGGTGCTGCGGGTGTGCAATGGCATCGCCGGCTGCGACAAGGCGGACGCGCGGCACGTGGCGTCCAGCCAGGGGTGCTCGCCGGAGTCCACGGACCCCTCGTCCTCCACGGACACGGACCCCTCCGTGACCTTCACCTGCCCCGCGTCGGGTGGGTACTTCACGGTGATGACCGCGCCCTGGGACAGCGACGCGGAGGGCACGGCGACCGTGGGCGCCTCGGCCGGGGTGCAGGCGCCGCTCTCCGAGCGCGCCGTGTACCGGGTCCGCGAGGGCGCCTTCTACGGCAACCTCTTCGGCAGGGACGCGCTGCGCGACGACATCAACGTGACGGTGACGTTGGTGGCGGGGTCGAAGGACCGCTACACCATCAACCGTCCGAAGGGTCGCCAGTCGAAGCCCGTCTTCAAGGACCTCTACTCCTGCTACGACCCGGGCTGGGTGTACGGCCGGGCGTACGCGACCTACCGCGTGTGCGCGCTGCCGGGCACGCAGGAGGACTGCGCGGCCACCGTGACGGGCCCGTGCTGGAGCACCACCCCGAACGTCCCCTCCCAGTGCAAGACGCAGGACGGCCCGCTGCTGACGGGCGACGGCGACTTCGAGGCCTGCAGGGACACGTCCAACCAGCTCTGGGAGGAGCCCGTCACCGTCTTCCTCAACGGCGCGTGCGACCTGGTGGATGAACAGCACCGCGACCTGTGCAAGCGCTGGACGGAGCCCCCGCCGCCCCAGGAGAGCTCCCGGGGCAAGTACTAGCCCATGGCGGGCAGTGGCGAGGAGGCCCTCTACGGCGAGGAGCTGCGGCCCGGCGCGCTCGTGGGCGAGTGGGTCGTGGACCACGTCCAGGTCCACGGCCCCGTGTCCGCGCTGTACCGGGCGAGGCACGCGCGGTCCGGCGTGCCCGCGGCGCTGAAGGTGCTGCACCCGCAGGTGGCCGCGGCGGCGGTGGCGCTGCGGCGCTTCCGGCGTGAAGCGGCCACGTTGCAGCGGCTTCGCCACCCGCACATCGTCACGGTGCTGGGGTACGGCGAGCTGTCGGACGGCCGGCCCTTCATCGCCATGGAGTGGCTGGAGGGGCAGGACCTGGCGGCGGAGCTGGCCACGCGAGGGCCGCTGTCCCCGCGCGAGGTGCTGGAGGTGATGGAGCAGGTGGGCGCGGCGCTTCGCGTCGCGCACGCGGCGGGCGTGGTGCACCGCGACCTGAAGGTGCAGAACGTGGTGCGGCTCGCGCCGGGGAGAGGCGGCCCCGCCGTGAAGCTGGTGGACTTCGGCGTGGCGAAGGGGCTGGTGCCGGGCGCGCCGGGGAGCTCGTCGCTCACGCACACCGGCGTGGTGCTGGGCACGCCGCTGTCCATGGCGCCGGAGCAGATCCGCGGCGAGGTGCCGGACGCGCGCACGGACCTGTACGCCGCGGGCGTGCTGCTCTTCCAACTGCTCACGGGCATGCCGCCCTTCCAGGGCACCACGCGCCACGAGGTGGAGCAGCAGCACCTGCACGCGCCGCCGCCGCGTCCCGGAGAGCACGCGCCGGTGTCCGCCGCGCTGGACGCAGTGGTGCTGCGCTGTCTGCGCAAGGGGCGTGAGGAGCGCCACCCGGACGTGGACGCGCTCCTGGAGGACCTGCGGGGCGCGGTGCTGGGAGGCGCGGCGCCGGTGGAGGTGCCGCGCGCGGTGGGGCTGTACGTGGAGGCCCGGCTGACGGGAGCGCCGGACGCTGGCGCCATGGAGGACCTGGACGCGAGCCTGGAGCGCGCGAGCACCCTGGCGCGCGAGGCCGGGCTGGAGGTGCGGGTGATGGGCGGCGCGTGCCTGCTCGCCGTGGCCAGCCTCCCGGACGACGTGCGCCGTGAGCGCGAGCTGCGGGCGCGGGTGCTGGACGTGGGGCTCGCGCTGACGGGGACGGACGCCTCCGCCGCGAGCCTGCACGTCATCGTGCACGTGGACCGGCTGACGTCGCGGGAAGAGGCTCACGGCTGGACGGAGGCCACGGCGTCCGCGTGGGAGGCGGGCGGTGGGGAAGGGGGCCTGCTCCACCTGCCCGGCTGGGTGAGGGAGGACGGAGAAGCCGCCACGCCCATCGTCACCGGCCCGGCGCTGCGGGGACTGGAGGCGGACTTCATCGCCAGTCCCGTGCCGGAGGCCCCCGAGCGCTGGCGGCTCTCCTCCCGGCGCTGAAGCGGCGCCTACGGCTTGATGCCGTGCCTGCGCAAGAGCCGGTAGAAGTGCACGCGGTCCATGCCGGCGGTGACGGCGGCCTGGGCCACCTTGCCCTGGTGCTTCTCCAGGAGCGCCCGCAGGTACCGCCGCTCGAAGTCGTCCACCACGCGCCGGCGCTGCTCCGCGTACGGCCGCGACAGGTCCAGCTCCAGCGGGCTGCCCTCCGGCCGCGAGTCCTCCTCCGCCAGGGGCAGCGCGTCCTCGAACACCAGGCAGCGCTCCAGGTGGTTGCGCAGCTCGCGCACGTTGCCCGGCCACGCCGCGTGCCTCAGGCGGGACAGGAACTCCTGGGTGCGCAGCGCGCCCGTGCGCTCCGGGTCCGCGCCCAGCGACGCCAGGATGCCCGACACCAGCATGGGCAGGTCCTCCGGCCGCTGGCGCAAAGACGGCATGGCGATTCTCAGCACCGCGAGCCGGAAGAACAGGTCGGAGCGGAAGCGGCCCGCGTTCACCTCCGCGCGCAGGTCGCGGTGCGTGGCCGCGATGAGCCGCACGTCCACCGGCTGGTACGTGTTGCTGCCCACCCGGCGGATCTCCCGGTTCTCCAGCACGCGCAGGAGCTTGGGCTGCAGCTCCGGGGGCAGCTCGCCAATCTCGTCCAGGAAGACGGTGCCGCCGTCGGCCTCCTCGAAGACGCCCGCGCGCCGGCTCACCGCGCCGGTGAAGGAGCCCTTCTCGTGGCCGAACAGCTCGCTCTCCAGGATGTGCGGGGGGATGGCGCCGCAGTCCACCACCAGGAACGCCGCGTCCTTGCGCCGGCTGGCCTGGTGGATGGCGAGCGCCGCCTGGCTCTTGCCCGTGCCCGTCTCTCCCTCCAACAACACCGTGACGTCGCGCGCGGAGGCCCGCTCCATCATCGCGAAGCAGCCGCGCATGGCCACGGACGTGCCCACCAGCGTGCCGAAGCGCGTCAGCTCCGACAGGGGCAGCCGGTTGCTCTCCGCGCTGAAGTCGAACCGCAGCACCACGCGGCCCAGCCGCAGCAGGCTGCCGCTGCGCAGGATGCCCTCCACCACCTGCACGCCGTCCACGATGACGCCGTTGAGGCTGTCCAGGTCCTTCACCTGCGGGCCCTTGGGCCCGATTCGCACCTCGCAGTGGAAGCGCGACACGGTGGAGTCCTCCACCGCGAAGTCGTTGAGCGGATGCGAGCCCACCGAGCAGGTGTCCGCCGTGGACTCCCACACCGCGCCCACGCCCGGGCCCTCCACCACGGACAGGCGGAAGCGGCGCACCGTGGGCAGGTCCCCCGGACGGCGGGCCTGCTCATACGGCAGCGTCACGTGGAGCGCGGCCTCCTGGGCCTCTTCGTCCGGGCGGGCGCCCTTGTCCTTCGACTCCCCGGGGGCCCCGTCGACACGGGTTCGATCCGACACAGACATGCACTTCAAACTACCACGTCCGGGCCACACGGGGCGGAGCAGGCAGGTGTCCGCCAGGACACAGACGCGGTGCGCGCACGCAAAGCGTCAGCTCAGCGTCACGTCCAGGAACATCATCAGCACGAAGCCCACCATCAGCCCGGCCGTGGCCTCCTTCGCGTACTCCTGGCGGTGGCTCTCGGGGATCATCTCGTCGCTGACGACGTACAGCATGGAGCCGCCCGCGAACGCGAGCGCCCACGGCAGCACGCCTGCCGCGAACGACGTGGCGAAGAAGCCCACCAGCGCGGCCACGCCCTCCACCAGCCCCGTGTAGAGCGCCACCAGCACCGCCTGCTTGCGGCTGTACGCCACGCCCATCAGCGCCAGCGCGACGACGAAGCCCTCCGGGATGTCCTGCAGCCCGATGCCCACGAGGATGGGCGCGGCGATGGTCATGGAGCGGCTGCCCACGCCGGTGCCCACCGCCAGGCCCTCCGGGAAGTTGTGCAGCGCGATGGCCAGCACGAACAGCCAGATGCGCTTCAGGTTCGCCGCCTGCGCGTTGCCCTCCTGGCCCTTGATGAAGTGCTCGTGCGGGATGAAGCGGTTGCACAGGTGCAGGAACAGGCCCCCCACCAGCATGCTGCCGCCCACCACCAGCGCGGGGACGAAGCGCGACGTGGAGCGCTCCTCCGCCAGGTGGATGGCGGGGACGACGAGCGAGAAGGCCGTGGCCGCGAGCATCACGCCCGCGCTGAAGCCCATCAGCACGTCCTTGGTGCGCTGGGAGATGCCGCCCATGGCCAGGGCGGGCACGGCGCCCAGGCTGGTGGAGAGGACGGTGACGGCGCTGCCAACGAGCGCCAGCGCGAGGGTGGACGAGCCGAAACCGCTGTCGGACATGGCCCCCTCAACCTGTCGCACTCCCCGCCGCCCGGCCACCTTTTCGGCGGGGCCGGGCGCGGAGGGTGCCCGCCATGGAACAGCCGTTCCCCAGCGGACGCACTCAGGGCGACAAGCGCTGCTTCTCCCGCAGGATGAGGTGCCACTCCTGGAGGTTCTTCTGGAGCGCGGACTGCCACGCGTCGATCTCCGGATCCAACCGCTTGTCCACGCCGCGCAGGGACTCCAGGAGCGGCCGGGCGCCGGACTGGCCCAGCCGCGCGAGCCCCTCCAGCGCGGACTTGCGCACCGCGAGGTCGCTGTCGCTCCGGTACAGAGATGTGAGCGAGCGGCGCGCGCCCGCGGACTCGGAGCCCGGCACGCCGCCCAGCGCCTTCGCCGCCGCCGCGCGCAGGCCCGCGTCCTCCGAGCGCAGTTGCTGGGTGAGCTTGCGCACCACCTCCGGGCTCGCGGCCTCCATGGAGACCTCGCCCAGCAGGCGTCTGGCCAGCGCCGGGTCATCCGTGGCGGTGGCGACCTTCACCGCCGCCTCCGCCAGCTCCGGGTTGTGGCCGAAGTAGATGCCGGCGCTCTCCGTCACCAGGTTCTCCACCACCGCCTGGCGCACCTCCGGCGCGCTGTCGCGCACGAGCTGCTCGTAGGTGACGACGTCGCCGTTCTTCGCCATGAACTCCACGGACGGCGAGCCCTGGAGCGCGCGCACGGCCGCGGCGCGCAGGCCGGGGTCCGCGTCCTGGCTCGCGCGGGAGAGCAGCGGCTGGAGCAGCTCCGGCTTTTGAGCATTGCTCGCCTTGGTGGCCAGCGCCGCGCCCACGGCCTCCAGCACGGCGGGGTCGCGCTCCTCGCTCACCGCCCGGCCCAGGGCCTCCGGCGGCATGGCGATGGCGGCCTCCTTCAGGCGCAGCCGCGCGTACTTGCGGTACGCGGGCGAGCCCGTCTGCATGGCCACGCGCACCTCGTCCAGCATGCCCTCCACCGTGCAGGCCGCCTTGGTGGGGACGGCGACGGGAGCACCCTGCGCCAGGGCCAGGCCGGGCAGCAGCGCCAGCCAGAGCACCCGGGTCTTCGTCATTCGCGAGCCCATCAGTGCGGCGCTCCTTCCTCGACCACGCAGTCGTGGTGTTCCTTCTTCCCCAGCCAGATGCGCGCGAAGTCCGTCGTGCCGGTGGCGTACAGCGCCTTGAAGTCCAGATAGTCCTGCCGCAGGCGCGGGTCCTTGCGCGCGAACTCCTCCACCAGGGGCAGGGCGTCCGCGCCGGCCGCGCGCACCGCGAAGCGCAGGAAGGCCCAGCGCACGCACAGGTCCTGCTCACCGTCGAAGGCGGCGCGGTACGCGGCGAGCGCCTTCTGAGGGTCCTCGGTGACGGCGAGCCGGAAGGCGGCCATCTCGCGCACGTCGCGCTCCTTGTCGGTGCGCATCACCTTCGCCAGCGCGTCGATGGAGTCCGGGTCGAGCAGCGGGTCGGAGTACGACGGCATCTCCAGCGCGAGCAGCCGCACCGCCGTGTCCTCCGACGTGGTGCCGATGTCCAGCAGGTCCTTCCAGTACGGCGCATACGTGCCGGTGCGCTCGTAGTCCTCCTTCATCACCCGGCCCAGCGTGCGCGTGGCCACCCACGCGGCGGAGTCCGCCGAGTCATCCAGCGCGATGGCCTTGATCCGGCCGCGCATCTCCGGAGTGAAGCGGTGCTGCGTCTCCAGCGCGTCCAGGACGGCGGCGCGGTCCTGCGTGAACAGCGACTTGTTCTCGGCCACCGCCATCAGCTTCTCCGTGACGCGCGGATGGCGCACGGCGGGCGCGGCCTTGAGGGCCTCCAGGTAGATGGACGGCTCCGGTGGCGCGGCGTTCACCGCCCACGCCAGCAGTTGCATCGCGCGGTCCGGGTCGTTGCCCACGAGCTCCGTCAGGCGCTCCTGGAGGTAGGCCACCAGCGCGGTGTCGCGCGCCTGGATGGCGGCGGCCACGGCGGCATGCAGCGACTCCATCGTCGCGGACCTGTCCAGCGCGGCCAGTCCGTCCCAGCACCCGGGCATCGGAATCTCCTCGCGCGGTCCGGTGCGCGCGGCGGGCGGAGGCTCCACGGCGGCGGCGTTGCCGGAGGCGGCCGTGGGCATGGAAGGATTCGCCGCGGCAGTTAGCGGAGGACCAGCGTCAGCGCTCCCGGCCGAGCCCCGCCACCACACGACGCCCAGGGCGACGAGGAGGACGAGGCCGGCGAGCGCGACCTTGAAGAGGGGACGGGAGGTCATGTCGAAGGGGGCTCACACGGTGAGGGAAGGGAGGGCGCGCGCGCGCCGGAAACAGCCGGGCGGGGCACACGCGGCCCCCGCCCGGAGCCACACGGGCTACAGCGTGGGAACGCCCAGCCGGTTGTTGCAGTAGGCGTTGGTGCCGCACGTGGTGCCGACGCTGGTGTACCAGGCCGACTTGCGCGTGCCGTACTGCCGGTTGTCCGCGTGCACGTGCGGGCCGGTGGCGTTGCCCGTACCGCCCACGAGCCCCAGCGCGCAGCGGTCGCACGTCTTCGTGCCGGAGCTGACGTTGGCGTAGAAGTGCAGCTGGCGGAAGTCCCAGCCGCTCCCGCCGGACACCACGTAGTAGTTGCCCGCGCCCCCGTTGCAGGTGGAGCCGTAGCAGGCCCCCGCGCAGCCGCCGTAGTAGTAATAGTAGTAGTTGCCCACCAGCATGCCCCGGTGGTTCCACTCGCCACAGGTGCCGTTACCGATGTCCAGCGCCGTGTGGCTGCTCCCGGTGCAGCCGTAATAGGTGGTCGAGTTCACGTAGGCCGCCGTGTCGCAGATGGGGCCGTTCGCCGTGGCCGCCACTCCCGGTCCGGCCCACGCCGCGGCGGCCAGCGCCACCCCGGCGGACAGCAACGTCTTCAGCTTCATGCGGTGCTCCCTCCCGTCATCCGTCCTCCGTTCCCCGATGAATGGGGGGGAGGCGGTGAAGCTGTAATACATGAAAAGCTGGAAACCGTCTCGGGGATTGGGAATTGAGAAACACAACGATTCCAGGGGCTTCCGTGCCGCGCCGTGTCGTTTCCCGGGGTGCGACGCAACTGGCGGCAAACGTTCACGACAATCTGGAATGTCGGCGTTCTGCCGACCCTGGCGCCCCACCGCCGGGACCCTCAGGCCAGGTGTCTCCGTCACCTGGGAGAAGCGACATGACCACGATTGGCAAGCCCGGCTCGCGCACGACGTCCCCTGTCAGCACCCAGCCGGCGAAGACGCCCGCCACGTCCGGGAAGCCCAACGCGGTGAAGGCGGCCGTCACGCAGCGGATGTCGGACGGCTTCGACTCGGGTCCCCGCGCGGGTTCGCGTCCCCCGCTGACGGAGGTGCGCACCACCGAGACGGCGGTGAAGAAGGACAAGGACGGCGGCGGCTTCCTGGGTGGTCTCGCGTCGGGCCTGGGTTCGGCCCTCGACAAGATTGGCAAGGGCGTGGCGAAGGCGCTCGCGCCGCAGGTGAGCACGAACGCGGACGGGCGCACGGTGGTGGACCTGGGCGCGGGCAACAACACCGCGAAGGTGACGCAGAACAAGAACGGCGGGCTCACCATCACGTCCGGCAGCGACACGGTGAACCTCACCGCCGAGCAGGCCAAGGGCGTCATCATCAACGGCGGCGCCGGCAACGACTCCATCACCGTGGACAAGAGCGTCACGCAGGACATCACCCTGGATGGCGGTGAGGGCGACGACAAGCTCACGGGCGGCGCGGGCAACGACACGCTCATCGGCGGCGCGGGCAACGACACCGTCATTGGCGGCGAGGGCAACGACGCGCTGAAGGGCCTGGACGGCGACGACTACCTGGAGGGCGGCGCGGGTGACGACCGCATCATGGGCGGCGAGGGCCGGGACGTGATGTACGGCCTGGACGGCAATGACACCCTGTCGGGCGGCAAGGGCCGGGACTACATCGACGCGGGCGCGGGCAACGACCGGGCCTTCGGCGGCGAGGGCGATGATCAGGTCATTGGCGGGCGCGGCGATGACACGCTGAGCGGCGGCGCGGGCAACGACGCGGTGGCGGGCGGCGCGGGCAAGGACACCGTCCGGGGCGGCACGGGCACGGACAAGCTCTACGTCGAGGAGAACGAGGCCACCTGCGACGCGGCCGAGGGCGAGCGTGAAATCGTCGACATGACGGACGCGGACCAGCGCGGCTCCTCCGTCTCCGTGACGGGCAGCGCGGAGTTCCAGGCGCGCGTGCAGTCGGACCTGGACGCGATGCGCTCGCTGCCTTCGGGACAGGACCTGCTGGGCACGCTGGACGCCAGCGGCAAGAAGACGGTCATCCGCGAGACGTCCAGCGGGAACAGCGCGGGCGGCACGAACTTCAACGACGGCTTCATGAACGCGGACGGCACGCCGGGCAAGGGCACGGACGCGCAGGTGAACTACAACACCACGCGCATCTCGCTGGGCAGCGAGGAGTGGATGAACCGCCCGCCGGTGGTGGGCCTGTTCCACGAGCTGGTGCACGCGTCGGACATGAACAACGGCACGCTGGCGCTGGGCTCCAAGAACGGCACGCGCAACCTGGAGACCTCCGCGGTGGGCCTGCCCATCGACCTGGACCAGGACCCGTCCACGCCGGACGTGGTGCAGGGCGGCCGTCCCGGAGAGAACGTCCTGCGCGACGACCTGAACCTGCCGACCCGCCCGCGCTACTAGGATGCGGGGGATGAGGACCTTCCGCCGCGCTGGTGCCATCATGGCGCTGGCGATATTCGTGGGCTGCGCGCGGGCGCCGGAGCGGCCCGCGCCCCCAGCAGCGGATCCAGGAGGACAGCGCGTGGCCCAGGCGGACGTGGAGCTGAAGGTGGAGTCGGTGGCGCGCGAGGCGGACACGCTCGCCGTCACCTACGCGGTGCACAACCGGACGCAGAAGGCCGTGCTGCTGCTGGACGGCCTGTGGGACGTGGGCTTCAGCGGCCACCTCACGCTGGCACCCGAGCGGGCCTACGTGGACCTGTCCGGCGGCAAGGTCGTGCTGTCGCGGATGTTGCTGCCGGTGCCGGAAGACCTGGCGGTGGAGGCGCCGGAGGTGCCCGCGGTCAGCCGCGTGGAGCCGGGCGCCACGGCGAACCGCCGCGCGGTGGTGCCGCTGCCCCTGCATACCGCGCTGCCGTACCCCACGGGCCCGGAGGAGACGCGCGAGCTGTCCACCGTGCGCGAGGTGTCCCTGCGCGTGGGCTACCTGCCGGACGCGGACGCGGTGCCGCTGAGCCAGGGGAAGGACGCGCAGGGCACGCCCATCCAGACGCCCCATTACGGGCCGGCGGTGACGGCGCAGCGGGTGTTGGACAGCGGACCCCTGCCGGTGACGGACGCGAAGTAGGGAGCCCGGGCCCTGGCGGCGGAGGACGAGCGCGATGACGGCTCCGGGCCCGTCATCGTCACCGAGGACGCGGAAGGACGCCGCTCGCTGCGCTTCGGCGACGGGGGCGCGCGCCAGAGCGTGGTGTGGCCCGGTGAACCGCTGCGGCTGGAGCTGCCGTACACCCGCATGTCGATGGTGGCGCTGGCGTTCGTGCCCCGGCCGGAGAACATCCTCGCCATCGGGTTGGGGGGCGGCGCCATCCCCATGTTCCTGCGCGCGGTGCTGCCGGACACGTACATCGACGTGGTGGAGGTGGACGCGGCGGTGGTGGACGCCGCGAAGGAGTACTGCGGCTTCCAGGAGGACGCGCTCCTGCGCGCGCACGTGGGGGACGGGCGGGCCTTCATCGAAGCGGACGGGCCGCCCTACGATCTCATCTTCCTGGACGCGTACGGGGCGGATCAGATCCCCGGGCACCTGGCCACGCGCGAGTTCCTGGGCGCGGTGCGCTCTCGGCTGACGCGGGGCGGGGCGGTGACGAGCAACGTCTGGGAGTCCGCGGCGAACCCGCACTACGACGCGATGTTGCGCACCTACCAGGTGAGCTTCCACGGCGTGTCCGTCTTCGAGGTGCCCACGACGACCAACCGCATCCTGGTGGGGCTGGAAGGCCCGCTGCGGCTGACGCGCGAGGCGCTGGTGGAGCGGGCCCGCCGGGTGGAGCGGGAGCGCAAGCTGCCGTTCCGGTTGAGCACCCTGGTGGAGCAGCGCTACCGGCCGC
>NZ_RAWC01000214.1:0-15511 GCF_003611685.1 Corallococcus sp. CA049B
CCCACCGCCGCCCTGCGAGCCCCCGGACTGTGTGGCATTGACGGGGGCCACCACCGCGGCCGGCGCCTGTGGGTCGTCACCGCCACGCCACACCAGCCCCACGGCCGCCAACACGGCCGCCAGGCCCGCGCCCGCCAACACCCAGGGCATCCCTCGCCGTCGCGAAGGGCCGGAGGCGGGCGTCTCGGTCGAAGTGGAAGGAACCATGGGAATCCAAGTAACCATCGATTCCCTGTTTCAATCAAGGAAAACAGATTGATTGGATTTTTACTGAAACCCGCCTTCTTTCACTCTGGCGAACCCCTGCAATGACAATACGCGTCACAAGAACAGTCCCTTCGTTATGGAACGACGCATGCGGCCGACACACTTCGTGTCGCGGCGGCGCAATGACTCTCCGCGTGCGTGTGCGAGTGGATGTCACAAGGCGTTGCACCCTGGGCCCGTCTGCCTTCCTGCCCCCCAAGGTCAAAACAGACACGCCACTGACGCAGGGACGTGAAGTGTCCGCGGTTCAGTGTCCGTGTATGATTCCGCTCCGTGGCGGAAGGGCCGGGGGGCTGTAGCCAGCGCATGGATGCATCGGGCGGAGGTGCCCGGGTCGCGCCATGGCTGTGAATGCGTCGCGGGAAAAGTGGCCGGACATGATGAAGAACGAAGCAGGTGCCGTGCGGCGGGAGCCTCCCGCGGTGGGCGTGACGGGTGTGTCCTCGGACCTTTCGGACCGGACACAGGCCGCGGACGTGGAGTCGCTCTTCGGAGCCGCTCCCGCGCCCGTGGAGCCGCCGTCCCGTTCCAACACGGGTTCGTCCACGTGGGACGGGCCGTCGCGTCCGGGCACGGGTGGCACCGGTGACACCGGCAACAACACCCATCCCTCCATCCAGGGCCACGCGCTGCGCCCGGGCATGCGCCTGCAGCACTACGAGCTCATCCGCGAGCTGGGCTCCGGCGGCATGGGCACGGTGTTCCTGGCGCGCGACGTGCGGCTGGGGCGCCGGGTGGCCATCAAGTTCCTGCACAGCGAGGACGCCGACATCACCCGGCGCTTCATCCTGGAGGCGCGGGCCACGGCGCGGTGCAGCCACGAGAACATCGTCATCATCTACGAGGTCGGCGAGTTCACCGGCGGCCCGTTCATGGTGCTGGAGTACCTGCAGGGCAAGCCGCTGACGAAGGTGCTGGGCAACCAGCGCCTGCCGCCCGCGCGCGCGGTGGAGCTGATGGTGCCGGTGGTGCGGGCGCTGGAGTGCGCCCACGAGCAGGGCATCGTCCACCGCGACCTGAAGCCGGAGAACATCGTCGTGACGGACTCGGGCGCCATCAAGGTGCTCGACTTCGGCATCGCCAAGGTGCTCCAGGGCGACGAGCCCGCGGAAGCCGCCCCGGGCGGCCCGCAGGGCCAGCCGCGGCTGCACTCGGTGGAGGGCATGGGCGAGGACGTGTCCAACCTCACCCGCAAGGGCGCCATCATGGGCACCATGGCCTTCATGTCCCCGGAGCAGTGGGGCATTGGCGTGGCCGTGGACAACCGCACGGACATCTGGGCCGTGGGGTTGATGCTCTTCCGCATGCTCGCCGGCAAGCACCCGTTGGATCCGCTGCGCGGCCCGCAGCTGATGGTCACGGGCATGCTGGATGAGCCCATGCCGCCGCTGCGGAGCATGGCGCCGGACGTGCCGCTGGAGCTGGCGGCCGTGGTGGACCGCTGCCTGCTCAAGCGCAAGGAGGAGCGCTATCCGGACGCGGCGTCGCTCCTGCGCGCGCTGGAGCCCTTCCTGCCCGGCCGCATGAGCCGCGAGCTGCGCGTGGACGAGAGCCCGTACGCGGGCCTCAGCTCCTTCCAGGAGGCGGACGCGGACCGCTTCTTCGGCCGCACCCGTGAAATCGCCGCGCTGGTGAACCGCATCAACGACCGGCCGCTGCTGGCCGTGGTGGGCCCGTCCGGCACGGGCAAGTCGTCGTTCGTGCGCGCGGGCCTGGTGCCCGTGCTCAAGCGGTCCGGCACGCCGTGGGAGGCGCTGGTCATCCGCCCCGGCAGAAGCCCCCTGTCGGCGCTGGCCAGCATCGTCGCGCCGCTGATGAGCTCGTCCACCACCATCGAGGACGACCTGGTGGAGCAGCAGCGGGTGGTGGAGCGGCTGCGCGCGGAGCCCGGCTACGTGGGCAACGTGCTGCGCAGCCGCGCGCGGAGGGAGAAGCGGCGCATCCTGCTCTTCATCGACCAGTTCGAGGAGCTCTACACGCTGGTGCCGGACGCCCAGGAGCGGCTGGCCTTCACCGCGTGCCTGTCCGGCATCGCGGACGACGCGACCACGCCCATCCGCGTCATCCTCTCCATCCGTTCGGACTTCCTGGACCGGGTGCCGGAGGACGAGCGCTTCATGGCGGAGCTCAGCCAGGGGCTCTTCTTCCTCACCGCGCCCGCCCGCGAAGGCCTGAAGGACGCGCTGGTGCAGCCGGCGGAGCGCGCGGGCTACCAGTTCGAGAGCCCCGCCATGGTGTCCAGCATGCTGGAGCACCTGGACGCGTCCCAGGGCGCGCTGCCCCTGTTGCAGTTCGCCGCCACGCAGCTGTGGGAGGCGCGCGACGTCACCCACCGGCTGCTCACGGAGAGCGCCTATCAGGCCATGGGCGGCATCGCGGGCGCGCTGGCGAGCCACGCGGACAGCGTGCTGGAGAGCCTGTCCACGCAGGAGCGCACCCTGGTGCGCGCGCTGTTCCTGCGGCTCGTCACCCCGGAGCGCACGCGCGCCATCGTGTCCCTGGACGAGCTGCGCGAGCTGACCCGGGAAACGGGGGAGATGCAGCGGCTCATCGACCACCTGGTGCAGGCGCGCCTGCTGGTGGTGCAGACCGGCGGCGGCGCCACGGGCGCCACGGTGGAGATCGTCCACGAATCGCTCCTGCACAGCTGGCCCACGCTGCGGCGCTGGCTGGATGAAGGGCAGGAGGACTCCGCGTTCCTGGAGCAGCTGCGCAACGCGGCCCGGCAGTGGCAGGGCAAGAACTTCGACGCGCACCTGCTGTGGCGCGGTGAGCTGGTGGAGGAGGCCCAGCGCTTCCAGCGGCGCTACCGGGGAGAGCTGCCCCGGTTGCAGCAGGACTTCCTCACGGCGGTGTTCGCGCAGGCGAAGAAGGGGCGCCGGCTGAAGCGGGCGCTGCTCATCGGCAGCGCGACGTTCCTGGGGCTCCTGGTGGTGGCGGCGGTGGTGGCGCTCGTCGTCATCCGCAACGCGCAGCAGGAGGCCGAAAAGCAGGCCCAGGCGGCCCAGGCGGCGGAGCTCATCGCGCGCGCCGCCGAGACCAACGCCCGCGGCGCGGAGGCCGAGGCCAAGCAGCGGCTGGCCGAGGTGCAGGCCAAGGAGCTGGAGCGCCAGAAGGCGCAGCAGGCGGCGGAGTCTGCCAACGAGCAGGTGGCGCTGGCCAACCAGGAGCTGCTCAGCAAGAACGACGAACTGGGGTCCGCGCTCAAGCGCGCCCAGGAAGCGCAGCTGCGCGCCCGGTTCGCCAAGAAGCGCGCCGAGGAGAGCGCCGAGTCCGCGCGCGACGCCCGCGAGGAGGCCCTCCGCGCGGCGGAGGAACTCTCCACGTTGCTCAAGCGGGAGAAGGAGCGCGTCTCCCGTCTGCAATCCCAGCTCGGCAGTCCGGTCATCGAGGTCCTGAAGTGAGAAGCATCTTGAACAGGGTGATGAGCAGGTCCGCGTTCGTGTTGTCGGTGCTGCTGGCGCTGGAGTCCGTGCCCGCGCTGGCGCAGGAGCCGGCGCCACGGACCCGCACCACGAAGACGTCCCGGAGCACGAAGAAGGCGGGCGTGCCGAAGACGGCGGGCGCCCAGAAGAAGGCCACCGCTTCAACGGCCACGGGCAAGAAGAAGCTGTCCGGCACCGGCACCTCGAAGCGGCGGCGCAAGCCCACCGCCACCGAGGCCGCGCCGGCCCCTTCGGACACGCCCCTCACCGAGTCCATCCCCATGCCTCCGCCTCCCACGCCGAAGGCCGTGGAGCCCCAGCAGGAGCAGGCCAGCAGCACGCTGGAGGGCTCGCAGCCCGGCGCGGACGAGCGCCCCTGGGCGAAGGGCATCTCCAAGACGGACCAGGACGCGTCGCTCGCGCTGTTCGGCGAAGGCAACGCGCTCTTGAAGGAGTCCATCTTCGTGCAGGCGGTGGAGAAGTACCGCCAGGCGCTGGCGCGCTGGGACCACCCGGCCATCCACTACAACCTCGCGCTGGCGCTGATGAACCTGGACCAGCCCGTGGAGGTGCACGAGCACCTGGTGGCGGCGCTGCGCTTCGGACCGGCGCCGCTGGAGAAGGAGAAGTACGAGTACGCGCGCAACTACAAGACGCTGGTGGAGAAGCAGCTCGCGCGGGTGGCCATCACCTGCGCCACGCCCGGCGCCACGGTGACCCTGGACGGCCAGACGCTGTTCGTGGCCCCTGGCCGCTACGAGGCGCTGGTGCGCCCCGGCGCGCACAGCATCTCCGCGACGATGGCGGGCTACGTGCCCAGCGACCAGAGCCGCACGCTCCTGCCCGGTGAGACGACGACGCTGGACCTGAAGCTCTTCACCTCCGACGACCTCATCCGCTACAAGCGCCGCTGGTCCGCCGCGATGCCCTGGCTGGTGATGGGCGCGGGCGTGGCCGTGGCGGGCGGCAGCACCTTCCTGCACCTCCAGTCCCGCGACCACTTCCGCGCCTTCGAGTCCGGCATCGCCGAATGCGGGGGCTGCGTGCCGCCCACCGCCGTCGCCGACGAGCGCTCGCGGGGAAACCTGATGCAGACCGGCGCCATCGCCGGGTACGCCGTGGGCGGCGCGGTCATCGTCACCGGCGCGGTGCTCGCCGTCCTCAACCAACCCAAGCCGTACCGCATCGAACCGGGCCAGGAGGCGGCGACCGTGCAGGTCACGCCGCTCCTCGGCGCGGGTTCGGGCGGTGCCGTGGCCACGTTCCGTTTCTAGAGGCTCCCGCATGACACGCGTCTCCCCTTCCTCCATGGCGCGCGCCCTGCTGCTCCTGGCCGCGCCGCTCCTGCTCCTCTCCTCCTGCTTCCAGCCCACCACGGTGGACTGCCCCGCCGGGCTGGTGTGCCCGGAGGGCCTGAAGTGCGCCGCGAACCAGGCCACCTGCATCTCCACGGACTGCGGCGACGGCGTCATCCAGGGCTCCGAGCAATGTGACGACGGCAACGTCGTGGACGGCGACGGCTGTAGCCGCGACTGCCAGTCCACCGAGACGTGCGGCAACGGCGTCGTGGACCGGGTCACGAACGAGAAGTGCGACGACGGCAACACCGAGGACGGCGACGGGTGCAGCGCGGACTGCAACTCCAACGAACTGTGCGGCAACGGCGTCACGGACACGGCCGTGGGCGAGAAGTGCGACGACGGCAACAACGCCAGCGGCGACGGGTGCAGCGCGGACTGCCTCTCCACCGAGGTCTGCGGCAACGGCTACACCGACCCCTCCAAGGAGGAGCGCTGCGACGACGGCAACACGGTCAGCGGCGACGGGTGCAGCGCGGACTGCCGCTCCCAGGAGAGCTGCGGCAACGGCTACGTGGACGTGGCCAAGGGCGAGAAGTGCGACGACGGCAACAACATCAACGGCGACGGGTGCAGCTCCGACTGCAAGTCCAACGAGACCTGCGGCAACGGCGTCCTGGACACCATCAAGGGTGAAATCTGCGACGACGGCAACAACGTCAGCGAGGACGGCTGCAGCGCGGACTGCCGCTCCGCGGAAGGCTGCGGCAACGGCGTGCGCGACGGCGAGGAGCAGTGCGACGACAAGGGCGAGTCCGCCACCTGCAACCTCAACTGCACCGTGCGCGTCTGCGGTGACGGCATCGTCAACCGGACCGCGGGCGAGCAGTGCGACGACAAGGGCGAGTCCGCCTACTGCAACGCCAACTGCACGCTGCGCGCCTGCGGCGACGGCGTGGTGAACACGTCCTCCGGCGAGCAGTGCGACAACCCCGGCCCCGTCAACAGCAACACCTGCGACGCGGACTGCACCATCGCCTTCTGCGGCGACGGCTTCACCAACATCACGCGCGGCGAGCTGTGCGACACGGCGGGCAACTCCCGCACCTGCAACGCGGACTGCACGCCCGCGGCCTGCGGCGACCGGTACCTCAACACCGCGGCGGGCGAGCAGTGCGACGACGGGCCCAACTCCGCCATCTGCGACGTGGACTGCACCCCCACGGCCTGCGGCGACGGCGTCACCAACACGGCGGCGAAGGAGCAGTGCGACGACGGCAACACGCGCGACGACGACGACTGCCTGGGCACCTGCAAGCCGAACATCTGCGGCGACAGCGTGGTCAACGTCAACGGGCCGGAGCGCCCGGAGGCCTGCGACGACGGCAACACGCGGACGGAAACCGCGTGCGACTACGGCACCGCCACCTGCGACGCGTGCAGCGGCGACTGCAAGACCGCGCTGGCGCTGAAGGGCAACGTCTGCGGCGACAACGCCAGGGACACCGCGAACGAGGCCTGTGACGACGGCAACACCGAGACGGAGGACGCCTGCCCCTACGGCCAGGCCACCTGCAAGGTGTGCCGCTTCGACTGCAAGGAGAGCCTGTCGCGCACGGGCAACATCTGCAGTGACAACGTGAAGGACGCGGACCACGAGGCCTGCGACGACGGCAACACCACCACGGAGACGTCCTGCCCCTACGGCCAGGCCAGCTGCCAGAAGTGCAGCGGTGACTGCCAGAGCGTCCTCCCGCTCCAAGGCAACGTCTGCGGCGACGGCATGAAGGACGCCACCAACGAGGTCTGCGACGACGGCAACACGCAGACGGAGTCCTCCTGCCCCTACGGCATGGCCAGCTGCCAGGTGTGTCGCGGTGACTGCAAGGAGCTCATCCCCGTCACGGGCAACGTCTGCGGCGACGGCGTGGCGGACCTGGCCCACGAGAAGTGCGACGATGGCAACACCACCACGGAGACCTCCTGCCCCTACGGCCAGGCCAACTGCCAGCGGTGCAGCAGTGATTGCCAGACGCTCCTGATGCTCGGCGGCAACGTCTGCGGTGACGGGGTGCAGGATCCCAGCGCCGCGAACGAGGTCTGCGACGACGGCAACACGCAGACGGAGTCCTCCTGCCCCTATGGGCAGGCGAGCTGCCAGGTGTGCCGCGGCGACTGCAAGGAGCTGCGCCCCGTCACGGGCAACGTCTGCGGCGACGGCATGGTGGACCCGGCCCACGAGAAGTGCGACGACGGCAACACGCAGACGGAGTCCTCCTGCCCCTACGGCCAGGCCAACTGCCAGCGGTGCAGCAGTGATTGCCAGACGCCCCTGATGCTCGGCGGCAACGTCTGCGGGGACGGGGTGCAGGACGCGACCAACGAGGCCTGCGACGACGGCAACACCCTCATCTGCGGCTCGTGCAGCGCCAACTGCAAGGCGAAGACGCTCACGGTGGCGACGGGCACCATCACGGCCTCGTCGGGCTCGCAGATGTTCGACGAGGAGACGTTCACCATCAGCGACGGCATCAACACGCCCGTCACCTTCGAGGTGGACCGCGACAACAAGCTCAAGAACAACGCCAACCAGCGGGTCGTGCTCGCGTCCGACACGCCGGCGGCGCAGGTCGCGCAAGCCATCCGGAACGCCATCAACGCGGTGGAGGAGCCCTTTGAAATCGAGGCCGCCATCTCCGCGTCCAGCACCATCACCGTGAACCTCACCCACAAGCTCCAGGGCTCCATCGGCAACCAGACCATCACGGAGAGGATCACCAACTCGGGCTTCCGGGTGAGCGGGATGACGGGCGGCAGCGGCTACGACTGCGCCCAGGGCACGAAGTGCGTGGGCGACGAGGACTGCGCCCGCGACCTGGTGTGCGGGACCAACAAGACCTGCGCTCCCCCGCCGGTCGTCCCCGCGCCCTGAGCGCGGCTCCGGCGTGTGACCTCCCTGTTTCAGGAGGGAGGTCACCCGCGTTGACGCACCGGGCCATGTCCTGCGTCACACGCGAGCGGACCGGGGGGCGCGAGTGGGGGAACGTGCGGTTGACTTCACCGTCGTGGGGGTGGTGAACCGGGCGGGCCCCGGGTAGTCGCGGGCCCGGTGGCCTTGCAGCGGTCGTGACCCTCGCTTGCCGCGTCTGGAGCCACATCCATGATGACCCCTCCCCGTCGTCACCGCCGGAGCCCCTGGCTCACGCGGTGGCATCCCCTCGTCGCCGTGGGCTTCGCCTCGGCGCTGGTCTCCTGCGCCACCCCTGAAACGCCTGACGAAGCCCCCGCCCCCGCCGCGCCCGCCGCGGAGGACCTCGCGCAGCGCGAGCAGGAGTTGCTCACCTGGACGCTGGGCGCGAAGTACGACGCCACGCAGGCCAACATCACCTTCAACGTGTACTCGTCGCGCGCCACGCGCATCGAGGTGTGGATCTACAACACGGCGCAGGGCGCGCAGGAGCGCGTCAGCTACGTGATGACGAAGAACGCGACGACCAACGTCTGGACGAAGACCGCCTCCGTCGCCACGCTGAAGAACAGCTACGGCGTCACCGGCACCGTCTATTACGGCTACCGCGCGTGGGGCCCCAACTGGACGTACAACTCCAGCTGGAGCAAGACGAACAACACGGTGGGCTTCATCGCGGACGTGGACTCCGCGGGCAACCGCTTCAACCCCAACAAGCTCTTGTGGGACCCGTACGCGCTGGAGCTGTCGCACGACCCGGTGAACCCCAGCAACGCGGACGCCACGGTGTTCGCGTCCGGTCCGTCACACCGCTACAAGGACAGCGGCCCGTTCGCGCCCAAGAGCATCGTGCTGCCGCCGGACACCACGTCCACCGGCACCAAGCCCGCGCGCGCCTTCAAGGACGACATCGTCTATGAGGTGCACCTGCGCGGCCTGACGAAGCAGGACACGGGCTCCGGGCTGGATGCCGCCTGTCTGGGCACCTACAAGACGGCGGGCCAGAAGGCCGCGCAGCTGGCGGCGCTGGGCGTGACGGCGGTGGAGTTCCTGCCGCTGCACGAGACGGACAACGGCAACAACGACAAGGTCGCGAGCACCGCGGGCGACAACTACTGGGGTTACATGAACCTCAGCTACTTCGCGCCGGACCGCCGCTACGCCTGCGACCAGACGCCGGGCGGCCCCACGCGCGAGTTCAAGGCCATGGTGAAGGCGTTCCACGACGCCGGCATCAAGGTGCTGGTGGACGTGGTCTACAACCACACCGGCGAGGGCGGCGCGTGGATCAACGGTGACCCGAGCACGTACAACGTCATGTCGTACCGGGGCCTGGACAACCCCACGTACTACAGCCTGACGAAGGACATGCAGTTCAACTGGGACAACACGGGCGTGGGCGGCAACTTCAACACGTTCAACCCCACGGCCCGCAACGTCATCCTGCATTCGCTGTCCTACTGGAAGGACACGCTGGGCGTGGACGGCTTCCGGTTCGACCTGGCGTCGGTGCTGGGCAACATCTACGAGCACGAGACGACCACGCACGGCGGCTTCGAGTACAACCGCGACAACCCGAACACGGCGCTCAACCAAATCACCACGCAGCTGGATCCGCGGCCGGAAGGAGGCGGCGCGGGCACGGACTTCATCGCGGAGCCGTGGGCCATTGGCGGCAACTCCTACCAGGTGGGCAACTTCCCGGCGAAGTGGCGGGAGTGGAACGGCGCGTTCCGCGACACCTTCCGCAAGGACCAGAACCAGATGGGCGTGGAGAACGTGACGCCGGGGCAGCTGGCGACGCGCTTCGCGGGCTCGTCGGACCTGTACCAGGATGACGGCCGCAAGCCGGCCGCGTCCGTGAACTTCATGGTGGCCCACGACGGCCTCACCCTGAAGGACCTGTACTCGTGCAACAGCAAGGACAACAGCCAGCCGTGGCCCTACGGCCCGTCCGACGGCGGCGAGGACAGCAACCACAGCTGGGACCAGGGCGGCAGCGCCACGCTCCAGCGGCAGGCGGCGCGCAACGGCCTGGCGTTCCTGATGCTGAGCGCGGGCGTGCCCATGATTACCGGCGGTGACGAGTTCCTGCGCACGCAGTACTGCAACAACAACGTGTACAACCTGGACTCGAACAAGAACTGGCTGGACTACGCGTGGAGCGCGGACCAGTCCAACTTCCGCCTGTTCGCCCAGAACCTCATCGCGTTCCGCAAGGCGCACCCCGCGCTGCGCCCGGCGTCGTTCTACGCGACGACGGACGGCAACGGGAACGGGCTGGTGCAGCACGCCTGGTTCAAGCCGGACGGCGCCACGCCGGACGCGTCGTACTTCAACGACGCGGGCAACCACGCGCTGGCCTACCGCATCGACGCGTCGGAGTTCTCCGGTGAGACGGTGAACGCCATCTACGTCGCGTACAACGGCTGGTCCGGCAACGTGAACTTCGTGCTGCCCTCGCCCGGCAACGGCAAGCAGTGGTACCGGGTGACGGACACCTGCTCGTGGATTGAGAGCCGGGGCGCGAATCAGGTGCTGCTCAACCCGGGCACCGCGGACCAGATTGCCTCGAACTACGGCCTGTGCGGCCGTGGCGTGCTGGTGCTGGTGTCCAAGTAGCGTGAAGGCCGTGGGGGGCCCGGTGCGCTGTCGCCGGGTCCTTCGCGGTGCAGTGGCGGCTCACCCGCGCGCGCATGACAGCGGGCCGGTATAAGGCCGCCATGGTCCAGGACGACAGCGCGGTGGTGAAGCGGCTCCAGCAGGAGGACTCCTTCGAGAAGGAGACGTTCGAGGGGTTGGACCTCCAGAACGTCGACCTGGGTGACAAGGAGTTCTACCGGTGCACCTTCGTGAACTGCGAGCTGCAGGAGAGCCGGTGGAAGGAGGCGCTGCTGGAGGCGTGCGCGTTCCAGGGCTGCAACCTGACGCGCGCGAACTTCAACGCCATCCGGCTGCGGGACGTGCGCTTCGAGGGCTCGAAGCTGATGGGCATCGACTGGACGGGCGTGGCGGCGAACCCGGAGGTGAACTTCGAGGAGTGCGCCATGCCGTACAGCTCCTTCGTGGGGCTGAGCCTGCGCCAGACGTCCTTCGTGCGCTGCGTGGCGCGGGAGGCGAACTTCTTCGACATGGACCTGACGGACGCGGACTTCACTGGCGCGGACCTCACCGGAAGCAACTTCCGCGGCTGCACGCTGACCCGGACGGACTTCTCCGGCGCCACGGGCCTGGTGCTGGACCCCGCGCGCAACAAGCTGAAGGAGACGCGCATCCCGCAGGACACGGCGATGTCCGTGGTCCATGAACTGGGCATGCGCGTGGAGGGCTACCACGCGAAGCCGGCGGGACGCGGCGGGGTGAAGAAGACGGGAGCGAAGCGGTGAGGGATGGCACCCCGTTCGACCCGGTCGCCGTCGCGCGCGTCGCGGTGATGGTGAGGACGGGGCTCGTCGGGCTCCAGCAGCTCATCGCCTGGGCGGATGCGTGGGTGATGAAGCTGGACGCCCCACCGCGCTGGCTGCTGGAGCTGTGCACGGCACCGGATGCGGACAGGGCGCTCGGATTGCTCCTCGACATGCCGGACCTTGCGCAGCCGCTCACCGTCGAGGAGCGGGACGTGGAGGACGCGGACCACCTGGCGGGCCTGCTCCTTCGCCACCGTGGCGGGTCCATCTCCTGGGGAGACTTCCTGCTGCGGGCAGGCGAGTACCTGGATGGCAGGAGCGGCCACCGGCAGTGCGAGGAGTTCTTCATGCAGTTGGACCTGCTGGAGCGCCTGGGGTCTCCGGAGGCCCTGGTGCAGGCCCAGCGCGAGGACATCGAGCACAGCCTCCTGGACGCGCTGGAGCGGATGAAGTCCGCCCATCAGCGGTTCGAAGCGGAGGCGCGCGGGCGCTGAAGCCCCGGTGATCCGAGCACGAAGCAGGTGGCCTCAGGGCATGGACCATGAAGCGCCAGAGTCGCGCCATCCACCCGCCCAGACGGCCCCCGGTCTCATGAAGCGTTCCAATCCAACAGTCGGCCAGGGTCTCCGAGGCCGCGGCCTGCTCGTCCGCCCCGGTGCCATCACCCGCGAGTTCGCTGAGAACGGGCCCTGGGGCGGTTGGAGACAACAGCGCCTCACTTTCCAGCCCCAGGTGGAGGGCGTCTGCCTGGGAACAGAATGCGCCCCCGAGAGCCCCGATGTTCTCTGCGGCTGACACACGCTCGCCAGGGTCTCTCTCGTCCACATCGGGCCATGCCTTCGGCGCGCCGCACGGCGCAGGGTCTGACGCGGGAGCGCTGAACGGCGCTTCCTGAGAGCACGCGTCTTTGGAGGAGGGCGGCTCCTGGGGGACGGGAGCGAAGGCATCCAGCACACGGGCGTCGCACGCCTTCAGCAGCACCGGCAGCTCGTGCTGAAGCGCCCGCGCGTCGCGCTCATCCAGGGCCCCCATCGCGCGCCAAGCCCACTCGCGCAGCAACTCTCCACCCATGAGAGGCTGCAGCCGGGCCGCGCCTCCCAGGAAGGCCCGTTGCAGGGATTGAACGAGAAGCATGTACCCAGGACGCTCGGCCACCCGAGCCGCCAACCGCAGCAACTCGAACTCCATCTGCGCGCACCAGGCCCCCGACTCCCATCGCGCCGCGTCCTGCAACTTGAAGCAGGCCTCCTTCAGCTGTCCCAAAGCCATTGGAGAGGCCTTCGCGCAGCAGTCGACCAGGAGCTCCACCAGCACCTGCCGCTTGAGGCTGAAATACCCGTCCAGGAGCCCCCGGGCGTCCGGCGAGCGCGCGTCATGCAGCGCCACGCCCAGGTTCTCCAGCGTCAGCGATTCATCCAGCGCCACCGCGCGCGTCTTGCGCCCGGGGCGCTGCACCACCAGGCCCCGTGCCGCCAACCTCCGCAGCGCCTCGCGGATGGTGCCCCGGCATACCCCATAGCGACGTGCCATCTCCGCTTCGGAAGCGAATCGTCCGCTCGGGTGACACCGCCCCAGCGCGATATCGCTCTCAATCCGCGCTTCCACGTACGCCACGAGCCCGCCCCGCTCCATCCCCGTCCCCCTCTTCGCCTCAGCATCGCCATCCAACCATGGGGGTCTGACATGGGCGCGAGCCCCCACCGTCCGCGGCGCCTGCTGGAAGGGGGCACCCTCCGGTCCCGAGCGATGCAAACCTGTCCGACAGTCGGACACGTTCGCGGGTTCAGGCATCGTGCGGCGAAAACCTGTCCGACTGTCGGACAGGTTTTGAGCCAGCGCGCCCGGCGGGCCGCCTCTGCCGGTGACTCCGCCTTGCCGTCCGCGAAACCACCTTGGACTGGCCTTGGCTCCCCGTTGGGCTCCGCGAGACGCGTCTCTCGCGGAGTCCTTTCAGGTCCCGGACCTCCTCAACGAGCCTCTGGCCAACTGCTCAGGAGGTCCGCCCCGCCAGGCGATGGCAGGCGGAGGACTTCACCGCGAGGTACACGCTCAGCCCCGGTGCGATGTGGAGCTCGCGCACGGCGGCGTGCGTGAGGCGGACCACCCAGCGCACACCCGTGACGTCCACGTGGGTCGCGCACTCCCCTCCCCCCGCATCCTCCAGCTTCGTCACCGTGCCTTCGAGCACGTTGCGCGCGGAGACGCCGGTCAGCGGTCCGGTGGACAGGAGGATGTCCTCGGCGGGCACGGCGTAGGCGGCGCGGGTTCCCTGGGGGAGTTCCGGCGCGTCCGGAACCCAGAGGGACAGGCCGTCCGTGACTCGCAGCCGCGTGCCTCCGGACCCGGGATGCTCCAGCGCGCCTTCGAGGATGTTCTCCTCGGGCTCACTGGTGAGCAGGCCTCGCGCCACGGTGCCCAGCACCGTGTCCGCGGGGCCCACGGCCTTCACCGTGCCGCCATCCAGCAGCAGGGCTTCGCGAGCCAGGGCCCGTGCCTCACCGAGCTGGTGGGTCACGTAGAGCAGGGGCACGCGGGCTTCGTCGCGCACGCGCAAGAGGTACGGCAGCACGCGTTCCTTCAGCGCGACGTCCAGCGCGGCCAGGGGTTCATCCAGCAGCAGCAGCGCCGGGTCGGTGGCGAGCGCCCGAGCCAGGGCGACCCGCTGCTTCTCGCCTCCGGACAGCGTCACCGGGTAGCGGTGCAGCAGCGGCTCCAGTTCCAGCAGGTGCACGGCTTCATCCACACGCGACGGACGTCCTGCGCGCACGCCAAAGCGCACGTTCTGTCCCGCGGTGAGGTGCGGAAAGAGGAGCGCGTCCTGCGGCACGTAACCCATGCGGCGCGCTTCGGGCGGAACGTCCACGCGCGCGGCCGAGTCGAGGAGCACGCGGTCATCGACCACGACGCGTCCTGTTGCTCCCCGCCGCAGGCCCGCGAGCACCTCCAGCAGTGACGTCTTCCCGGAGCCCGAGCGCCCCAGCACCGCCACCGACGCGGACGTGAAGCGCGCTTCGACCTCCAGCGTGAAGCGCGCCAGGGGCAACCGCAGGGACAGCTCCATCACGCGAGCCCCCGCGCCCCGCGCCGCCGCGTTACGAATTCCGTCACGTACATGGCCCCGAACGCGAGCACCACCGATATGCCCGCGAGCTTCAGCGCCTCCGCGTCCTGCCCCACCTGCGTACGTTGGAAGATGGCCAGCGACAACGTCTGCGTGCTGCCCGGGATGTTGCCCGCCACCAGCACCGTCGCGCCGAACTCTCCCAACGCCCGTGAGAATGCGAGCAGTGCGCCCGTGAGCACTCCGCGCCACGCCAGCGGCAGCGTCACCCGGAAGAAGGCGCGCATGCGCGTGTCCCCCAGCGTGCGCGCCACGGCTACCAGCCGTGGATCCACCTCCTCGAAGCCCGCGCGCGCGGAGCGCACCAGCAGCGGGAACGCCATCACCGCGCTGGCCAGCACCACCGCCTTCGGCGTGAACACCACCTCCACGCCCAGCGCATCCAGCATCCGTCCCAACACCGAGTCCCGCGCGAGCAACTCCAGCAGCACGAGTCCCACCGCCGTCGGAGGCAGCACCAAGGGCAGGGCCAGCACCGTCTCCACCACGCCGAGCCCCGGTCCCCTCCAACGCGCGAGCGCGTACGCAGCCGCCACGCCCGGCACCAGGATGAGCGCCGTGGCCAAGGCCGCCACCGCCACCGTGAACAGCACCAGCCCTGTCAGCCCCTCGTCCATCACGGTGAAGGATGCCCCTTGCCCGCGTCCGGTGACTTCGAGCCGCCCGGCGCCGTGCCCGCCACTCCCGCGTCCGGTGACTTCGAGCCGCCCGGCGCCGTGCCCGTCACTCCCGCGTCCGGTGACTTCGAGCCGCCCGGCGCCGTGCCCGTCACTCCCGCGTCCGGAGCGTCCTTCTCCGTGCTCGCGTCCAGGAAGCCCAGCCGGTGGAACTCCTTCCGCGCTCCTTCCGTCTGGAGGAAGCGCACGAACGCGAGCCCGCCTCGCGGCGCCTTGCCCTGCATCAGCGCCGCCGCCGGATACACGATGCGCGGCGCGTCCCCCTCCGGCACCGTGAACGCCACCCGGACCTTCTTCGATTGCGCCGCGTCCGTCGCGTACACCACGCCCGCGTCCGCCCTCCCCGCC
>NZ_RAWC01000215.1:0-15345 GCF_003611685.1 Corallococcus sp. CA049B
CTCCGAGGACGACTTCAACCGAGACACCCTGGGTGACGCGTGGAACGTCACCCACCCCGCCGCCGTGAAGCTGGAGGACGGGGCGCTGGTGGTGCAGAACGTGGGCAACCGCCCGGTGTGGCTGAAGAAGCCCCTCCCGGAGAACGCCGTCATCGAGTTCGACGCCTGGGGTGACAGCCCCGAAGGCGACATGAAGGTGGAGGCGTGGGGCGACGGCCGCTCCTTCTACGCGGGCGACCCGCGCCTTCAGTACACCGCCACCGGCTACGTCTTCATCTTCGGCGGCTGGAAGAACACCCAGTCCATCATCGCGCGCCAGCACGAGCACACCAACGACCGCGCCGTGCGCGACGGCGCCGCGGTGGTGCCCGGCCAGCGCTACCACTTCAAGATCACCCGGCGGGACGGACTCCTGTCGTGGGAAGTGGACGGCAAGCCCTTCCTCACCCTCCAGGACGCGTCCCCGCTCTACGGCCCCCGGAACCAGTACTTCGGGTTCTCCGGCTGGCAGACGCGCGTCCACTTCGACAACCTCAAGATCCAGCCGCTTTAGCCTTCCCCCGGGCGGCGGAGGAAACACCCGTGCGCAGAGTCGGAATCTTCGGCTGGGGCGTGGTCGCCCCGCGTTCCCCCAACATCGAGGCCTTCGCGAAGAACCTCGCGTCGTCCGAGACCTGGCTGACCCCCTTCAACGGCTTCGGTCCGGACAACTTCCTCGTCGGCACGCCCACGTTCAACCTGGCGGACTACAAGCCGTGGATCGACGAGCGCTTCCCCGCCAACCGCTTCTCCCAGTTGGAGCGGAAGATGGGGCAGCCCACGCAGTACGCCATCGGCGCGTTCATCCAGTCGCTGTCGCAGAACCCGGGCATCGAGAAGGAGCTCCAGCAACTGGGCACCAAGGCCCACGTCTACGTGGGCACCGGCCTGGGCGACCTGCCCACCATCCAGCACATCTCCCTGGACCTCTACCGCGCCCAGCGCCGGTGGGACCGCTTCTGGGCTTCCCCGGAGCGCAACGGCGCCCTGCGCCAGTGGCGTGAGACGCGCGAGCCCCTGCCCGGCCTGCCCCCGGAGCCCTCCACCATCGAAGAGGTGGAGCGCGACAAGGCGGAGGACGACTGGTGGCACTTCTGGGCCGGCCGCTCGCCGGAGCTGCGCGAGTACCTGGAGGAGCTGCGCGAGATTGAAGCCATTGGCGTGCCCGACGAGGGCGACGTGGAGTCCGCCAAGCTGTCCGTCATCAAGGAGAAGCGCACGCGCAACGGGCGCCTGCAGAAGAAGTGGAGCGCGCCCGAGCCGCCGTGGAACGCCGTGTCCTCCAACGTGCTGTGGAACATCCACAACACGCCCGCGTCCCAGGTGTCCATGATGGGGCAGATTACCGGCATGACGTTCGCGCCGGTGGCCGCGTGCTCGTCCTTCGGCTACGGCCTGAAGCTGGCCATGAACTCCATCCGCCTGGGTGAGGCCAAGGCCGTGGTGCTGGGCATGACGGACGCGGCGCCCAACCCGCTGGTGGTGGGCGGCTTCTACAACGCGCGCGTCATCTCCGCGGACGCCGCCGTGTCCAAGCCCCTCACCGCGCTGCGCGGCACGCACATCGCCGGAGGCTCGGTGGTGTGGGTGGTGGGCGACTACGAGCACTTCACGCAGAAGGGCTTCAAGGCGCTGGGCCTGGAGCCCGTGGCCGTGGGCGTCACCGCGGACGCGGACCACATCATCACCCCGTCCAAGGAAGGCCCCACGCTGGCCATCCGCGAGGCGCTGGGCGCCGCCGGCTGTCAGCCGCAGGACGTGGGCAGCTGGGACCTGCACGCCACCGCCACCCCAGGCGACTTCCTGGAGGTGCAGAACCTGCGCGACGTGCTGCCGGAGTCCGTGCTGATTACCGCGCGCAAGGGCACCTTCGGCCACGGCATGTCCGCGGGCGGCGGCTGGGAGCTCACCGCGCAGTACCTGGGCGCGGAGGCCGGCAAGGTGTACCCCACGCCGCTGGCCGCCCCGGAGCTCAACAAGCAGATCGCCAAGGTGCACGGCCGCTTCGTCTTCAACCAGGAAGTGGCGGCGCCCGAGGGGTGCTCGGGCAAGCTGTCCATGGGCGTGGGCGGCATCAACGCCTGCGTCATCTCCCGGCCCTGGAAGTAGCGCCGGAGGCGCCGGGCCGCCGGTGGACGCGTTGTCCCGCGTCCCCCGGGTCAACCCTTGGGCACCGCCACCATGTCGAAGTCCGGGATGCGTTCACGCATGAACTCGCGCATCCGGTTGATGAGGGCCGCCTCGATCTGCCGGGCGCGCTCGCGGCTGACGCCGTACTTGTCGCCGATGTCCTGGAGCGTGAGCGGCTCGTCCGCGGTGAGGCGGTGCTCGAAGATGTAGCGCTCCTTGCCCTCCAGCGTCTGGGCGAAGGCGGCCAGGTTCTCCCGGAAGAGGGCCTTGAGCTGCTCGCCCCCCAGGCGCTCGTCGGCGGGCACCGCGCTGGACGGCAGGTAGCGGTCCGCCCGGGTGGAGCCCGAGTCCCCGTCGTTGCCCAGCGGCGCGTCGAGGGACACCTCGTCGTGCCCCAGCCGCTGGTCCATCTCCACCACGTCCTGCTCGCTGACGTTGAGCCGCTCCGCCAAGAGGCGCGGGCTGGCCTCGAAGCCCTGGGAGATGAGCTTCTCCTGCTCCTGGCGCAGCTTGAAGAAGAGCTTCCGCTGGGCCTCGGTGGTCCCCAGCTTCACCATCTTCCAGTTGTCCATGATGTAGCGAAGGATGTACGCGCGGATCCACCAGGCGGCGTAGGAGCTGAGCTTCACCCCCCGGTCCGGGTCGTACTTCTTCACGGCCTGCATCAGCCCGATGTTCCCCTCCTGCACCAGGTCCAGCAGGGACAGGGGGTTGCGGTGGTACTCGTGGGCCAGCTTCACCACGAGTCTCAGGTTGGAGGCCACCAGGCGGTAGGCCGCCCGCACGTCCCCCGTGGACTGGTACTCCTTGGCCAGCCGGTGCTCCTCCTCCCGGGTGAGCAGGGGGTGCTTCGTCACCTCGGCCATGTAGGCCTGGAGGGGGTCCCGGTTGGTGAGGGCGCTGCTGCCCTCCGCGCGCACCAGGGCGGCCGGCCGGGCGGCGCGGGCCGGAGCGGGGACCTCCTCGATTTCCGCCTCCGCTTCGTTCAGCTCCGCCAGGTCCGGCTCCAGGGCGTCCGGGTCCTGGGAGGCCTCCTCCACCTCCTCCTCCGGAGCCTCGGGCGGAGCCTCAGTCGCGGATTCCCGGGCCTTCCCCGGCCGGGCGGAGGCCGCGGGGCGCTTCGCGCGGGGCCGGGGGGCGGCCGGACCATTGGTTCTCTTCCTCCCATTCGCCATGCGCGCTCCATACCCCAAAGTGCCGCGATTGTTGCCAGAGGGTAATGCAGGGGCTATGCCCATGCCCGATGAGCGACATCCAAGAGCCCACGCCGGGAGCCCCGGCACCTGACGAAGCAACGACGCGTCCCGGCGAGTACATCGCGGACGTCAGCTTCGAAGAAATGAACCTCTCCGAGCCCCTCCGCCGTGCACTGGCGGAGCGCGGCTACACCAGTCCCACCCCCGTCCAGGCCAAGGCCTTCGGTCCCGCGATGGCGGGCAAGGACCTCATCGTCCGCAGCAAGACGGGCACGGGCAAGACGGCCGCCTTCGGCCTGCCCTTGCTGGAGAAGATCCCCGCGGACGAGAAGCGCGTGCGCGCCCTCATCCTCTGCCCCACGCGCGAATTGGCGCTCCAGGTGGCGGAGGAGCTCACCACCCTGGCCAAGTACAAGGGCGTGAAGGTGGCGGCCATCTACGGCGGCGCCTCCATGAAGCAGCAGGAGGACGCGCTGGAAGAGGGCACGCCCATCATCGTGGGCACCCCGGGCCGCGTCTTCGACCACATCAACCGCGGCAACCTCAAGCTGGACGGCTGCGACCACGCCATCCTCGATGAAGCCGACGAGATGTTGAACCAGGGCTTCTACGAGGAGGTGACCCGCATCCTCGACCGCCTTCCGAAGACGCGCCAGGTGCTGCTCTTCAGCGCCACCGTCCCCACGGACATCCAGAACCTCATCGCGCGCTACACGACGAACGCGGAGACGCTGCTGTTGTCCGGCGACGTCTTCACGGTGGAGCACATCCACCACATCCGCTACGACGTGTCGGACCAGTTCCCCAAGCCGCGCAACCTCATCTACATCCTGGAGAAGGAGGAGCCCTCCAACGCCATCATCTTCTGCAACACGCGGGATGACACGGCGCTGGTGACCGCGGTGCTCAACCGCAACGGCTTCGACGCGGAGCTGCTCAACGGAGACCTGCCGCAGAAGGAGCGCGAGCGGGTGATGGGCAAGGTGAAGCGCGGCGAGGTGGCCTTCATGGTCGCCACGGACATCGCGGCGCGCGGCATCGACATCTCCGGGCTGGAGTACGTCATCAACTACTCCCTGCCGGAGGACCCCGCCGTCTACCTGCACCGCGTGGGCCGCACGGGCCGCATCGGCAACAAGGGCACGGCCATCAACCTCTTCTCCGGGCGCGAGCTGGCGACGTTCACCGTGCTGGAGAAGAAGTTCGGCATCAAGTTCGAGATGCGTGAGATGCCCGCCCCCGAAGAGGCGATGCACCTGTGGACCGAGCGCCACTTGCGTGAGCTGCGCGAGGGCATGGGCTCCAGCATCTTCGAGGGCTTCCTGCCCCTGGCCTCGCAGCTCAAGCAGCGCCCGGACGCGGACGACCTCATCGCCTTCCTCATCAAGTACTACTTCAGCCGCCTGCGCATGGAGAAGGCCCAGGCCGCCGGTGAGACGGAGAAGCGCGAGCCGGCGCCGGAGCGCAAGCCCATGGAGCGCCGGGGCAAGGACCGCGAGCGCGACCGCGAGCGTCCCCGCCGCGAGGACCGGGGCGAGCGCGCCGAGCGTCCGCGCCGCGACGAACACCCGGACCGCGAGCGCCGTCCGCGCCGCGACGAGCCGCGCCGTGAGGACCGCGGTGAGCGCCGGGGCGCCGGCTCCGCCGCGCTGGAGGCGGGCCCGGGCGAGACGAAGCTCTGGGTGAACCTGGGCACCGCGGACGGCCTGGGGCCGGGCAGCATCGCCACGGCCATGGAGGACGCGGGCGCGCCGCTGGGCAAGATGGTGCGCGCGGAGCTGCGCCCCACGTTCGCGTACGTCTTCGTGGCGGAGGAGGACTCCGCGGGCTTCGAGGCGCTCAACGGCAAGCAGCACGGCGGCAAGACGCTGCGCGTGGAGAAGAGCAAGCCGCGCAGCGAGCGCGACGCCACCAGCACCCGCCCGCCCCCGTCCCCGGACGCGGGCCCCGGCGAGGTGAAGCTCTGGGTGAACCTGGGCATGGACGACGGCATGGACGAGGCGAAGCTGCCCGCCACGCTGGAGTCCCTGGGCGCCCCCGCGGGCAAGGTCATCAAGGCCCTCACCCGCCCCACCTACGGCTACGTCTACGTGCCGGAAGGTGACGCCGCGGACTTCGAGTCGCTCAACGGCAAGGCGCACAACGACAAGCCGCTGAAGCTGGAGCGGCACCGTCCGCGCGGCCAGCGTGAAGAGCGCCGCCCCCGTCACGAAGCGCTGCCGGACGTCCCCGGCCAGGCGCGCCTGTGGGTGGGCCTGGGCCGTCAGGAGGGCCTGGACGAGGCGGGCGTCACCGCCGCGCTGGAGGCCGCGGGCGCTCCGGCGGGCAAGGTGCTGCGCACCGACCTGCGCCCCACGTACGCGTACGTCTTCGTCGCGGAGGAGGACGTGGCGGGCTTCGAGTCCACCCACGGCAAGCCCCACGGCGAGGGCAAGACGCTCAAGGTGGAGCGCGCCAAGCGCAAGTAGCGCTCCGCGGCTCCGGGGCCCTCAAGGCTCCGGAGCTGCTTTCTTCCTGCGGGCCCGGTGGTAGTGCGCCACGCACAGCCCCCGGGCCAGCACGGGCCGGCCGCACTCCGGTGAAGCGCAGGCCGCGCTGGCCTCCTTCGCCGGAGGAGCCGAAGCGCCCGGCCCGCCGCTGAACATCGCCTCCGCCACGGCCAGCAGGCGGTCCACGTCGTCGCGCCCCAGCTTCTTCAGCCGCACCCACTCCACCAGCCGATGAGCCCCCGCGTCCTCCGCGTCCTCCAGCCGGAACAGCTCCCCCAGCGGCAGCTCCAGCGCGGCCGCGACCTGGAGGAGCGTGTCGTAGCTGGGGTTGCGCTCGCCGCGCTCCAGCAGGGACACGAAGCTCACGGAGATGTCGCACCGGGCGGCGAAGTCCTCCTGGGTGAGGCCCCGGCGCTCGCGCAACGTGCGGATCCGCCGCGCCAGTCCCTGCAGGGACGAACCGGCGTCGCTGTCGTCCGGGGAGGGGGGGCGCATGGACGTCCCCATCGTAGCGCAGCCCTTCTGTTAAGGTTTTCCGTCTGTCCTCAGGAGTGAAGCCCACCATGAACGCCGTCGACGGCACCAACTACTACTTCCGCAAGGCCGCGCGGGTGATGGACGTGGGCACGCCCATCGAGACGCTCCTGGCCACGCCCCTGCGCGAGGTGAAGGTGCAGGTGTCCATCGAGATGGACTCCGGCGAGATCCGCACGTTCCTGGGCTACCGCATCCAGCACGACAACAGCCGCGGCCCCATGAAGGGTGGCCTGCGCTACCACCCCGCCCTGGACCAGGACGAGTGCGTGTCGCTCGCGTCGCTGATGACGTGGAAGACGGCCGTGGTGAACGTGCCCTACGGCGGCGCCAAGGGCGGCGTGGCGTGCGACCCCGCGCAGATGAGCCTCAAGGAAGTGGAGCGGCTCACGCGCAAGTTCGTGGATCAGATCCAGGACGTCATCGGGCCCACGCGGGACATCCCCGCGCCGGACGTCAACACCAACCCCCAGGTGATGGCCTGGGTGATGGACCAGTACTCGCGCTACCACGGGCACTCCCCGGCGGTGGTGACGGGCAAGCCCCTGGAGCTGTACGGCTCCAAGGGCCGCGAGGCCGCCACCGGGCGCGGCCTGCTCTACGTGTGCCGTGAAATCCTGCGCGACCTGGGCATGCCGGTGAAGGGCACGCGCTTCGCCATCCAGGGCTTCGGCAACGTGGGCAGCCACATCGCGCAGCTCATCTGGGGCGACGGCGGCGTGGTGGTGGCCGCGTCCGACGTGCTGGGCGGCATGTACAACCCCATGGGCCTGGACGTGCCGTCCCTCTTCGAGCACGTGAAGCGCACCGGCACCGTCACGGGCTTCAGCGGCGGCACGCCGTGCTCCAACGAGGACGTGCTCGCCGCGGACTGTGAAGTGCTCATCCCCGCGGCCCTGGGCCACGTGCTCACCCGCGACAACGCCAACAGCGTGCGCGCGCGCCTGGTGGTGGAGGGCGCCAACGGCCCCACCCAGCCGGAGGCGGACGACATCCTGGAGAAGCGCGGCATCTTCGTGGTGCCGGACATCCTGGCCAGCGCGGGCGGCGTGACGGTGAGCTACCTGGAGTGGGTGCAGAACCTCCAGCACGTCTCCTGGGAAGAGGACCGCGTCAACGCGGAGCTGGAGAAGACGATGAAGGAGGCCTACGACCGGGTGGCGCAGATTGCACGGTCTCGTAAGGTTTCCATGCGGACGGCCGCCTACATCCTGGCCATCGGCCGGGTGGGCAAGGCCACGGTGCTGCGCGGCATCTGACGCACCCCGCCGCGCACGCGGGCAGGCAGGCGTGGGGCTCCGGGCCGCTTCCGTGCGGGGCCCGCTTCCGCTACACGCCCGGCCATGATGGTCACCCTGCAGGACATCCAGGCGGCGCGCGAGCGGATCCGCACCGCGCTGCGCCCCACGCCGTGCCCCGCGTCGGACTACTTCACGGAGAAGACCGACTGCGCGGTGGTGTACTTCAAGCTGGAGAACCTCCAGCGCACCGGCGCCTTCAAGGAGCGCGGCGCGCTCAACAAGCTGCTGACGCTGACGGAAGAAGAGAAGCGCCGCGGCGTCATCGCGGCCTCCGCCGGCAACCACGCGCAGGGCGTGGCGTACCACGCGCGCCGGCTGGGCATCCGCGCCACCATCGTGATGCCGGAGCGCACGCCGCTCATCAAGGTGACTCGCACGCGGGATGACTACGGCGCGCGCGTGGTGCTCAAGGGCGCCAACTACGACGAGGCCTACGCGGAGGCCCGGCGCATCCAGGCCGCCGAGGACCTGGTCTTCGTGCACCCCTTCGATGACCCGCACGTCATCGCGGGCCAGGGCACCATCGCGCTGGAGCTGTTGGAGCAGTGCCCGGACCTGGAGCTGGTGGTGGTGCCGGTGGGCGGCGGCGGGCTCATCTCCGGCATCGCCGTGGCGCTGAAGCAGACGAACCCGCGCATCCAGGTGGTGGGCGTGCAGGCCTCCACCATCGCCAGCATGAAGGCGTCGCTGGATGCCGGGAAGCGCACGGAGCTCGCCAACGCGGGCACCACCATCGCGGACGGCATCGCGGTGAAGGTGCCGGGGGAGCTCACCTTCGAGCATGTGAAGAAGTACGTGGACGCGGTGGTGACGGTGGACGAGGAGGAGATCGCCGCCGCCATCCTGATGATGCTGGAGCAGGAGAAGTCGGTGGCGGAGGGCGCGGGCGCGGCGGGGCTGGCGGCGCTCGTCAACGGCCGGATTCCCCAGGCGAAGGGCAAGCGCGTCGCCATCATCGTGGGCGGCGGCAACATCGACATGAACGTCATCAGCCGCATCATCGAGCGGGGCCTCGTGAAGGCGGGCCGCCTGGTGCAGCTGGAGGTGCGGCTGCCGGACCGGCCCGGCGTGCTCGCGCGGCTCACCACGCAGATCGCGGAGATGCGCGCCAACGTGGTGGACCTGCACCACGACCGCGCCTTCTCCAAGGCGGGCCTGGGCGAGGCCACCGTGGAGGTGATGCTGGAGACCACCGGGCACGCGCACATCCAGGAGCTGATGGCAGCGCTGGAGGCCCAGGGGTGGCAGGTCGCCCGGACGTAGGGCGGGGAGGCTTGCGCGGGCGCTCGGGGCTTCGGCGATACTCCGGAAACCCATGAACACGCCCCTCTTCGCCCTGCTGCTCCTCGCCGCCGCTCCTCCCGCGCAGAAGGCGAAGGAGCTGGCCGCCCACAAGGAGTGGGAGGAGCTGTACCTCGCGTTCGCCGCCGCGGACCCCGCCTCCTACCCGGAGGCGCAGCGGCCGTCCGTGGCGGCGCCGCTGCTCAAGGGCTGCGAGGCGCTGCTCGCGGACGACGCGGTGATGGCGTACTCGCTGGGCGAGCGCGCCGTGGCCTTCCAGGAGACGGCGGGCGGCCTGCGCTGCCTGGCGCGCTCCGCGCTGAAGACGGATCAGCGGGCCTCCGCGGAGGAGGCGCTGAAGAAGGGCCTGGCCACCTTCCCCAAGGACGGCGCGTTCGCGCTGGAGCTGGGCCGGTTGCAGTTGCAGGACAAGGACCACGCGGGGGCGCTGGCCACGCTGCAGCAGGTGCCCGCGAAGTCGAAGGAGGCCGCGGAGGCGAAGAAGCTGATGCAGCAGGCGCGCGCGCAGGTGTCGGAGGAAGGGGCCGCGCGGCGCGAGGCGGAGCGCCTGGAGCTGCGGATGAACGGCGAGCCCGGTCCGGGGGACACGCGCCACGCGAAGGCGACCGCGGGCGGAGAGGTCCGTCCGGCGAGCCTGAGCTACGAATCCGGCGTGGGCAAGGACGGCATGCGCGTGCGCCAGAACAGCCGCTTCGCCATCCGCTACTTCAACAGCGACCGGGACTTCGGGCAGCGCGCGGAGTACGAGGGCAAGGTCGTGTCCGCGCTCGATGAAGCCTATGACTTCACCCAGCGGACCCTGGGCCGGGCCCGCGAGCGGCAGCTGAACGTGGTGCTCTACACCCGCGACGAGTTCGCCACGCACCTGGGCCCCTCGTACGCGGCCCGGGTGGCGGGCCTGTACCACGACGACGCCATCCGCATGAACGACGCGGCGGAGCTGACGCAGGCGACGAAGGCCACCCTGGTGCACGAGTACGTGCACGCGGCGGTGGACGAAATCTGCCCGCGCGGCGGCGGCGCCCTGCCCCGCTGGTTCAACGAGGGCCTGGCCGAGTACATCGAGTGGCGCTACCTGGGGCTGGACGGCCCCCCGCGCTACCTGCGCGACGTGATGAAGGGCCAGGCGAAGCAGGGGCGGCTGCCGAAGCTGTCGGACATGGATTCCCAGGCGCCCATCTCCATGTCCCAGCCGGAAGTCGCCTACGGAACATCCGCCATGGCGGTGCGGGAGCTGGTGCGGCTGGGGGGCCAGGAGAAGCTCCTGGCCTTCATCCAGAAGGCGGGGCAGGCCGAGTCCTTCCAGGAGGCCCTGAAGGCCACCTACGAGAAGGACTTCGCCGGCCTGGACCAGGCGGTGCGTGCCGCCCTCTCGGGGAGGTAGCGGCCGGTCGGGCGTGGCGGATTGGTTTACCCCCTGGCGGGAGTCCCCTACACTCGCGGGCCTCCAAGATTTTCGCTGCGGCGGTCCCCCCAAGACGCTGGCGCAGCAAGGTGACGGATGTCCGATACGCGCGCCGCGATGAGAGAGTTCCGCTTCCTGGATGAGAAGCGGAAGCTGGGAAGCCTGTCCGCTGTCGAGGAGGCTCGCTGGGTCGAGTTGCGCGGCCTTTTGGGCATCCAGGACGCGGCGGACACCGCGGCGGCGGCCCAGGCGTGGGCCCAGCCCGAGCAGCAGCCCCAGGGCTACTACGGCGAGGATGGCCAGTGGTACGCCTACCCCGCTGGATACGACCCCAACGCCCAGGGCTACTACGGCGAGGATGGCCAGTGGTACGCCTACCCCGCCGGCTACGACCCCAACGCCCAGGGCTACTACGGCGAGGATGGCCAGTGGTACGCCTACCCCGCCGGCTACGACCCCAACGCGGCGGCCTATGATCCGAACGCGGCGGCCTATGATCCGAACGCGGCGGCCTATGATCCGAACGCGGCGGCGGCCTGGGCGCAGCAGGGTTACGACCCGAACGCGGCGTATGACCCGAACGCGGCGGCGGGCTACGCGGCACCGGTGGATCCGCAGGCCTATGCCCCGCAGGCGCCCGCCGAGCCGGACAGCCTGAACCTCAGCACGGACGACATCGACATCCCCTCGCTGAGTGAACCCGCGCCGTGGATGCCGCAGGCGCCCGTGGCGACCTCGCCTGCCGCGGCGGCGGAGCCGTGGGGCACGAGCGCCGAGGAGGACTTCTCCGGGCTGTCGGCGGAGACGCCGCCCCCGGTGGAGGCCGCCGCGCCGGAGCCCTCGCTGGAGGATTCGTTCGCCGACCTGTCGATGGAGGTCGAGTCGGAGGCCCAGGCCCCGGCGGCGTCCGGACTGGATCCGATGGCGGAGGCGCTGGCCTCCGCGGAGCACGCGGTCGGAGAGGCGGAGCTGCTGGAGGCCGAGCCCGTCCCCGAGGCGGTGATGGCCGAGGACCTGTCGCCCGTGGACGCGGCGTGGGACGCGGCGCCGCTGGCGGTGGAGTCCGAGGAGTCCCGGGCCAGCGCGCTCGATACCGCGCCGCTCGCGGTGGAGCCGGCGGCGACGACCGAAGGCGCGGCCTCGGAGTGGGATTGGAGCGACGTCGCGACGGCGGAGCCCGCCGCGCCGGTGGAAGCCGCCGTGCAGGAGGCCCAGGCGGTCGCCACGGAGACGGCGGAGGCGTGGGGGACGGACGCGGCCCCTGTCGCTGGAGCGCCGGAGCAGGGTGGAGAGATCGCGCTTGGCGCGGGTGACATCGCCGAGGCGTGGACCGACGGCGCCGCGGCCACGGAAGTGCCCGCGGAGGAGATCGCCCTGGACGCGGGCGACGTCGCCACGGACTGGCAGCCGGAGACGGCCAGCGCGGGAGCCTGGCAGTCCGGTGGAGCAGCCACCGGCACGACCGAGGTCGAGGCTGCGTGGCAGGCGACCGCGGAGGCGGAGGAGATCCCGCTCAGCACGAGCGACGTCGCCACGGACTGGCAGGCGGATGGCGAGACTCCGGCGGCCGATGCGACCGCGCTCGGCACGAATGACGTCGCCACGGACTGGCAGGCCGCGGGTGAGGCCCCGGCGGACGCGGAGATCGCGCTCGGCACGAGCGACGTCGCCACGGACTGGCAGGCCGCGGGTGAGGCCCCGGCGGACGCGGAGATCGCGCTCGGCACGAACGACGTCGCCACGGACTGGCAGACGGCTGGCGAGACTCCGTCCGCGGACGCGGTCGCGCTGAGCACGAACGACGTCGCCACGGACTGGCAGGCCGCTCCGAGTGCTTCATCGGAAGGCGCGGGGGAGATCGCCCTCGGTGCCGAGGATGTCGCCACGGATTGGCAGGCCGGCGCGACGGAAGCCCCTGCCGGGGAGATCGCCCTCGGCACGAGCGAGGTCGCCACGGATTGGCAGGCGGCCGCGTCCACCGACGCGAGCGCACTGGCCTCCGGCGATGCGGTGACGGAGTGGACGGCAGACAGCGCCGACGCCACCGGGGCGCCCGCCGAGGAGATCGCGCTCGATTCGAGCGAGGTCGCCACGGATTGGCAGTCGGACAGCGCCACGTCGGCGCAGGCCTCCAGTGAGGAGCTTGCGCTCGGCGCGAGTGATGTCGCGACGGAGTGGCAGGCCGACAACACGGCGCCGGTGCAGGCCTCCGCCGAGGAGATCACGCTCGGCACGGATGACGTCGCGACGGAGTGGCAGGCCCATGAGCCGGCGGGTGCCGCCGCCGAGGCGTGGCAGGCTGGCGCGGAGACGCCCGCCGAGGAGATCGCACTCGACGCGAACGATGTCGCCCACGAAGGCTCCGCGGAGGGGTCCGTTGGCGGCGCTGCTTCGGCGGTCGCGGAGGGTGTGGAGGCGCAGACCTTCGACGTGGCCGACCTGGGCGCCGAAGAGGAGCAGCAGCTCACTCCGCCGCCCTCCCCGTTCGCGAATGAGCCGGGCATTCCGTCGCTGCGGATCCGCAGCATCCCGGTCGGCCCGGACATCGAAGCCGACACGCTGGAGCTCGGCTCGGACGATGTCGAGCCCGCGGCCGAAGTGGCCCCTGCATCCGAACAGTGGAGCGAGCTGAGCGGCAGTGCCGGCGACGCCGTGCCGCTGGCCACCGCCGCCGAGTCGCTCGCCGAAGCGCAGTCCACCGAGTCGTCGGCGTGGGACACCTCGGGTCAGGCTGCGCAGGCGTGGTCCGCCGAGGGCGAGCCCTCGGACTCCACCGATACCGTGGGCTTGCAGGACACGTCCGCCGCCATCGAGCTCCAGCCCGAGTGGGCCGCCGATGCCGTGGAGCCCGCCGCCCCCATCGAGTTCCAGCCCGAGTGGGCCGCCACCGCGGACACGGCGGAGGGAACCGGTTCGACGCAGGCGTGGTCCGGAACCGCGTCGGCCGAACAGCCGACCACGAACGCCGCGCCCGCGTGGGATGCCCCGCCCGCCGATTCCGCATGGGTCGCCTCCACGGCGGTGCCCGTCGCGGATGCCCCGGCCGAAGAGGCTCCGCTGATCGAGGCCCAGTCCGATTGGGCCACGCCGGAGGCCGACGCCGCGCAGCCGGCACAGGCGACCGAATGGAACACCACGGAAGAAGCCGCTCCCATCGAGGCCCAGCCCGAGTGGGCCACGGAGGAAGCCGCCCCCGTCGCCGCGCAGCCGGAGTGGGCCGCCGCTGAAGAAGCCCCCATCGAAGCGCAGCCCGAATGGGCCACGGAAGAAGCCGCGCCGCTTGAGGCCCAGCCGGAATGGACCGCCGCTGAAGGCACCTCCACCGTTCCCACGCAGCCGCAGTGGGGAACCGCCGAGGCCGCGCCCGTCGAGGCCCAGCCCGAGTGGGCCGCGGCTGAAGAAGCGCCCATCGAAGCCCAGCCCGAATGGGCCGCGGCTGAAGAGACAGCGCCCGTCGCCGCGCAGCCGGAGTGGGCGGCCGAAGAGGCCGCACCGGTCGCCGCGCAGCCGGAGTGGGCGGCCGAAGAGGCCGCACCGGTCGCCGCGCAGCCGGAGTGGGCCACGGAAGAGGCCGCGCCTGTTTCAGCGCAGTCCGACTGGGCCACCACGGACGCGACGCCTGCCGCCGCACAGCCGGAGTGGACGACGGGTGAAGCTGCGCCGCTCGAGGCCCAGCCTGAGTGGGCCACGGAAGAAGCCGCGCCCGTCGCTGCTCAGTCCGAGTGGGCCACGGAAGAAGCCGCGCCCGTCGCTGCTCAGTCCGAGTGGGCGACCACGGAAGCCGCCGCGCCCACGGCACCGCAGTCGGAGTGGGCCGCGACCGAAGAAGCAGCCCCCATCGAAGCCCAGCCTGAGTGGGCCACGGAAGAAGCCGCCGCGCCCGTCGCTGCTCAGCCTGAATGGGCCACGGAAGAAGCCGCCGCGCCCGTCGCTGCTCAGCCGGAGTGGGCCGCCGAGGAAGCCGCCCCCATTGAAGCGCAGCCCGAGTGGGCCACAGCGGAAGTCACCGCGCCTGAGGCCGCGCAGTCTGCGTGGGCCTCGACGGAAGCCGCTGCGCCCGTCGCCGCGCAACCCGAATGGGCCGCCGAAGAAGCCCCCATTGAGGCTCAGCCCGAATGGGCCACCGAGGAAGCCGCCCCTGTCGCCGCACAGCCGGAGTGGGCTGCGGCAGAAGAGGCCCCGCTCGAAGCACAGCCTGAGTGGGCCTCGACGGAAGCCGCCACGCCCGTCGCCGCGCAGCCTGAATGGGCCACGGAAGAAGCCACGCCCGTCGCTGCTCAGTCCGAGTGGGCCTCGACGGAAGAAGCCGCGCCCGTCGCCGCGCAGCCTGAATGGGCCACGGAAGAAGCCGCGCCCATCGAAGCTCAGCCCGAGTGGGCCACGACGGAAGCCGCTACGCCCATCGAAGCACAGCCTGAGTGGGCCACCGAGGAAGCCTCCCCCGTCGCCGCGCAGCCTGAGTGGGCCACCGAGGAAGCCTCCCCCGTCGCAACACAGCCCGAATGGGCCACCGAGGAAGCGGCCACTCCCGTCGCCGCGCAGCCCGAATGGGCCGCCGCTGAAGAGGCCCCCATCGAAGCGCAGCCTGAATGGGCCTCGACGGAAGCCTCCGCGCCCGTCGCCGCGCAGCCCGAGTGGGCCGCCGCCGAAGAAGCTCCCATCGAAGCGCAGCCCGAATGGGCCGCCACGGAGGCCGTGACCCCGGGCGCGGAGCAGCCGTGGGCCGCCACGGACGCCTCCGCGCAATCGGAGTGGGCCGCCACCGAGGACTCCTCCGCGAGCTCCACCTGGGCCCAGCCGTCCACCGACGCCCAGCAGCCCTGGGACGCCCCGGTCGAGGAAGCCGCCCGCGAGTGGAGCGCCGCTCCCGCCACGCCGGAATGGGGCGCCCCTGAAGCCCCTGCCGCGCGCTCCGCCTGGGCCGCGCCCCAGGAGGCCCAGCCCGAGTG
>NZ_RAWC01000216.1:0-15343 GCF_003611685.1 Corallococcus sp. CA049B
GTCCCCAGGAGTGATACCCGTCCAGCGCCGCGTGCACGCCCACCTGGACGAAGGCCCCGTCCACTGGAGCCTCGACCCCTTGTTCCGGCGCGGCGGGGACAGGAGGAGGCGCCGCCACCACGGGAGGAGGGGGAGGGGGCGCGACCACGTCACCCAGCGGTTCGCCCGCGTCCACCGCGCGCAGCGCCGAGCGCACCGCCAACGCCAGCGCCTCCGCGCCCACGGACCACGTCAGCGTCTCCGGCGCACCCTCCACCCGCGCGCTCCGCACGAACAGGTGGCCCGTGCGCGGAGCCGCCACCGACACCCGCAGCGCCGCTGCCTCGCGCGTGAACCACAACACCGCGCGAGCGTCCTTCCGTGAAGCCAGCCGCTCCGCCTCACGCCACGCGCCGCCAGGGCTCTCATCCATGGACGGCCCTGCTTCCGCTTCCAGGACCACCGGCAGGTCGCTGCTCTGCCCGCGCACGCGCTCCAGCAGCGCGCGGTCTTCGGAGGTGGCCACGCGCGCCACCGCCCGCCACGGCTCGGCCGCCCGCGCGGGGCTCCACAGGCCCAACACCAGGGCCAGCACCACCACGCCCTGCCTCGCGACGGCCTCCAACACGGACATGCAGTAAAACCTACCTTCCAGGGAATTCTACTGGAAGCTCCGCGCCGTGTGGATGGCCTGTCACGCTCCGATGGGGGCGGCGGGAGGGCGGAGGCCACCCATGCCCGTCCTCCCGGACCCGCCGGATGGGCAGGCGCGCGTCGGTGGATGTCTGTGATTGGCGAAGTGGCGGGCGCTGGAGGCGTGGAGTCCTCCTTCCCGACCGGTCCAGAAGCGGTAGTGTCGCGCACCATGAACCGCCTCCGGGAACTGCGCTCGGTCCTGAACCTCACCGTCCTCGTGGCGGGCTTGGGCTACTTCGTGGATCTCTTCGACATCACGCTCTTCGGCGTGGTGCGCGTCGCGTCGCTGAAGGACCTGGGCATCACGGACCCTTCCGACATCTTCCAGAAGGGGCTCTTCATCTACAACGCGCAGATGGCCGGGATGATGGTGGGCGGCCTCTTCTGGGGCCTGCTCGGGGACAAGCGGGGACGGCTGTCCGTGATGTTCGGCTCCATCCTCCTGTACTCGCTGGCGAACCTGCTCAACCCCTTCGTCTGGGACGTGAACAGCTACGCCGCCTGCCGCTTCCTCGGAGGCCTGGGCCTGGCGGGCGAATTGGGCGCGGCCATCACGCTGGTCGCCGAGTCCCTGCCCAAGGAGAAGCGCGGCCTGGGCACCACCGTCGTCGCCACGCTGGGCATGCTGGGCATCGTCGTCGCGGCGCTCGTCGCGCAGTACCTGCACTGGAAGGCGGCCTACGTGACGGGCGGCGTGCTGGGCCTGATGCTCCTCTTCGCGCGCTTCAAGGTGTCCGAGTCCGCCCTCTTCACCCAGAAGGCCGGCCCCGAGCGGGGCAACCCGCTCCTGCTCCTCACGGGCGGCCGCTTCACGAAGTACCTGGGCTGCATCCTCGTGGGCGTGCCCATCTACTTCACCACCGGCATCCTCTTCGTCTTCGCCCCGGAGCTGACGGCGGGCCTCCACGTGCAGGGCACGGTGACGGCCGGCAACGCCATCCTCTTCGGCAGCGTGGGCCTGACGCTGGGGGACCTGTCGTCCGGCTTGCTGAGCCAGTGGCTCCAGAGCCGCAAGCGCGCCGTGGGCTTCAGCCTGTGCGCCTGGTTCGCGCTGGTGCTCGTGTACGGGCTCATGCCGGGCCTCACCCCGGCGCTCATCTACGCGCTGACCTTCCTCATTGGCCTGAGCGTGGGCTACTGGGCGGTGCTCATCACCATGGCCGCCGAGCAGTTCGGCACCAACATCCGCGCCACCGTGGCCACGTCCGTGCCCAACTTCGTGCGCGGCTCCGCGGTGATCGCCGCCACCGCCTTCGGCCAGCTCAAGGGCTCCCTGGGCGTGGCGCACGCGGCGCTCGCCGTGGGCGCGGTGTGCTTCGTCCTGGCGCTCGTCGCCCTGGCGCGGCTGGCGGAGACCTTCCACCGCGACCTGGACTACGTGGAGTCCACGAGCGGCGCGAACGCGAACGCGGACGCCCCCACCGGCTCCGGCGCCTGAGACCTCAGGCGGGCGGCGGCACCCGCAGCCGCCACGCCAGCACGCGGCCGTCCAGCCCCAGCACGAACACCAGCGGGCCGCGCACCACCGGCCGCGTGCGCAGCGGCGTGTCCGCCCGCACCGTGAACGCGGGCCTCCAGCCCGGCGCCTTGAGCGCGACCAGGCGCCCCTCGTTGCCGGACGTGGGCACCAGCAGCAGGTCCTCCAGCCCCACCTGCACCCGGCCCACCAGCGGCGAGGGCAGCGCCACCCGCGCCACCTCCCGGCCCTCCCCGGTGGACAGCCCCACCAGCGACGACGGGCCCGCGCCCACCCACAGCGCGCCCAGCGCCCGCGCGGGCGGCCCCGTCACCCCGTCCGCGAACTGCTGCTCCCAGCGCGTACTCCCGTCCTTCACCGACAGCGCCAGCACCCGGCCCGGCCGGGTGGCCACGAACACGGTGTCTCGCTCCGAATCCAGCCCCACCACGTCCGTCACCGGCCGCGACCAGCGAGGCTCACCGCTCCGGGCGTCCAGCGCCCACAGCCCGGAGCCGAGCGGCACCACCAGCACGCCCGCCACCAACACCGGCGCCGCCCGGCGCCCCGGGGCCACGGATACCTGTGGCTCCAAGGATTCCACCATCGCGGGGGCCCTGGGCGCCGGCCGCTTCCAGCGCTCCTGTCCGGACTCCACCGCCAGGGCGCGCACCGCGCCGCCGGGGGCCACCAGGAAGACGGTGTGGCCCGCGTCGTCCACCACGGGCGGGGTCAGCACGGGCGGCTCGCCTCCCAGGCGCCAGCGCTCCTTGCCGTCCTTGAGTGACAGGCAGGCCACCTCGCCCACCACCGTCCCCACGACGACGCTCTCACCGGCCAGGGCGGGGGGCACCGCCACCTCGCGGCCCAGTCGGGTGGTCCACACCGGCCGGCCCTCGCGGTCCAGGCGCACCACCGCGCCCGCTTCGTTGCCCAGGAGCACCCCGTCCGAAAGGGCCGTGAGCCCCGTCCGCGAGGACGCATCGCTGGAGTACTGGAAGGCCGGCTCCACCGGCGCCCGCTGGCACGCCATGACGGCCAGCGTCAACATCAGGCAGCTCGGCAGGGGCAGGCGTGGACAGGCGCGGGACGGCATGGTTTGGGGGAGGATGACGCAAGCGAGGAACTTCGACCATGCCCACGATTCGTGAAGACGAAACCCCCAACGCCACCGGCATCCCTTCATCCGCCCGGCGTACGGACATCACCCCGCCTCCCACGCTGGCGGTGACGGAGGAGCTGCTCCACGCGCTCCCCAAGACGGACCTGCACTGCCACCTGGACGGGTCCATGCGGCTGAAGACCATCCTGGAGCTGGCCGAGCAGCAGAAGATCAAGCTCATGGCCGACACCGAGGACGGCCTGGCCAAGGCCATCCACATGGGCCAGGTGTGCAAGAGCCTGGAGGAGTACCTCGTCGCGTTCGACGTGACGCTCTCCGTCCTGCAGACGGCCGAGTCCCTCTACCGCGCCGCCTACGAGCTGGCCGTGGACGCCGCCGCGGAGAACGTGCGCTGGCTGGAGGTGCGCTACTCGCCCGCGCTGCACCTGCAGAAGGGCCTGAAGATGACCACCGTCATCGACTCCGTGCTGGAGGGCCTGCGCGCCGCCAAGAAGGAGACGGGCATCAAGTGCGCCGTCATCGTCTGCGGCATCCGCCACATCAACCCGCAGACGTCCATGCGCCTGGCGGAGCTGTCCGTGGCGTACAAGAACCGCGGCGTCGTGGGCTTCGACCTGGCGGGCGCGGAGGCCAGCTTCCCCGCGAAGGACCACCTGGACGCCTTCCGCCTCATCCTCAAGAACAACGTCAACTGCACCGCCCACGCCGGTGAGGCCTTCGGCCCGGAGTCCATCTCCCAGGCCATCCACTCGCTGGGCGCGCACCGCATCGGCCATGGCACCCGGCTGCGCGAGGACGGCGACCTGCTCAACTACGTCAACGACCACCGCATCCCCATGGAGGTCTGCCCGTCCTCCAACGTCCAGACGGGCGCGGTGTCCTCGCTGGAGTCCCACCCGCTCAAGTTCTATTTCGACTACGGCCTGCGGGTGACCATCAACACGGACAACCGCCTCATCACCGACACCACCGTGACGAAGGAGCTGTGGCTGGCCCACCGCGAGCTGGGCCTGTCGCTGGAGGACCTCACCACCATCATCGTGTCCGGCTTCAAGAGCTCCTTCCTGCCGTTCCGGGAGAAGCAGGACATGCTGCGGCAGGTGAACCAGGAGATCGCCACCACGCTCGCCGCCTTCGAGAAGCGCCCCGTCGCGGCCATGCGCCAGCCGGCCTGAGCCCCCCGCCATGGACGACACCCAAGGCCTTCCTCCGGCGCCGGACCTCGACCCCGCGCGCGCGAAGGCGGCCCAGGACCTCAAGGTTCCCGCCCTCATCATGATGGGGATGGGCGGGCTGTGGGTGCTGTACTCGCTCTTCGGGCTCTACCGGACGCTGTCCCCGGCGGGCATGGAGCAATTGCAGGGCGCCGTCGAAAAGGCCCTGGCGGTGTACCCGCCGGAGCTCCGGGTGCAGATGCGGGAGATCCTGTCCCACTTCCTGAGCCCGGCCTTCCTCACCCTCAGCGCCCTGCCCGGAGTCTGCCTCAACGGGCTGGTCGTCTTCGGGGCGTGGAAGATGAAGAACCTCCAGCTCCACGGGCTGGCCATGACGGTGGCCATCATCTGCTGCATCCCGTGCTGCGGCCCGGGGTGGGGCCTGGGGCTCATCCCCGGCATCTGGTCGCTCGTCGTGCTCAACCGCCCGCAGGTGAAGGCGGCCTTCCGCTCGAAGTGAAAAGCAGCGCGGGCGCCCCGGGAGTGACTCCGGGCGCGCCCGCGGCGTGAAGGCACCTGGCGCAACGCTCAGGTGACCTTCATCCCCTTGGGGATGACGACGACGCCGCCGGACGTGACGTGGAAGCGGCGCTTGTCCTCCACCGGGTCGTAGCCAATGGTCATCCCGGGCGGAATCTCCACGTTCTTGTCGATGATGGCCCGCTTGATGCGGCAGCGCCGGCCGATGGTGACGTTCTCGAAGAGGATGGAGTCCTCCACCTCCGAATACGAGTTCACCCGCACCTTCGGTGACAGCACGGAGCGGTGCACCTGGCCGCCGGAGATGATGCAGCCCTCCGCCACCAGCGAGTCCGTGGCGGTGCCCACGCGCTTGCTCTCCCGGTCCGCGAAGACGAACTTCGCCGGCGGGAAGTTGTTGGGCTGGGTGTGGATGGGCCAGCGGTCGTTGTAGAGGTTGAAGGTCGGGTCCACCTCCACCAGGTCCATGTTGGACTGGTAGTACACGTCGATGTTCCCCACGTCCCGCCAGTAGCCGCGCTCCTTGTCCTCCTGGCCGGCCACCGTGTTCTGGGCGAAGTCGTACACGTACACGGGCTCGTGCTTGTAGAGCTCGCTGATGATGGACTTGCCGAAGTCGTGCGCGCTCTTCTCATCCGCCGCGTCGCGCACCACCTGCTTCACCAGCGTGTCCGTGGTGAAGAGGTAGTTGCCCATGGAGGCCAGGCACATCTTCGGGTTGCCCGGCATGGGCGGCGGGTCCTTGGGCTTCTCCAGGAACTGGAGCATGCGCCCGTCCGGCCCCACGTCGATGATGCCGAACTCGCGCCCCTGCTCGATGGGCACGGGAATGGCGGCCACCGTGCACGCGGCCTTCCGTTCGATGTGGAAGTCCAGCATCTTGCGGACGTCCATCCGGTACACGTGGTCCGCGCCGAAGACGAAGATGTGGTCCGGCTCCTCGTCCGTGATGATGTTGAGGTTCTGGTAGATGGCGTCCGCGCTGCCCTTGTACCAGTCCACGCCGGTGCGCATCTGCGCGGGCACCGCCTCCACGTAGTGGCCCAGGAACGCCGTCATGCGCCACGCGCGCGACAGGTGGTTGTTGAGCGAGTCGCTCTTGTACTGGGTCAGCACCTTCATCCGGTACACGCCGGAGTTGGCGAAGTTGGAGAGGACGAAGTCGATGATGCGGTAGCGCCCACCGAACGGAACGGCGGGCTTCGCGCGCTCTCGGGTCAGGGGCTCCAGGCGCGTGCCCGCGCCTCCCGCAAGGATCATGGCCAGCAGCTTTGACATAGGTGCCGGCCACGTTAGCCCCCGGCCGCTGTCCCACAATGGCCGTGCGGCCCCTGCAAGCCTTTCCGTTGAGTGCCCAACCGGGCGGGGTGGATGGGCGGAAACCGACCTCCCGTTTTCGCGGCATGTAGGAGGAGGGGCGCAACCCCGTGCGTCCTCTTGGCTTGCGTGGCTTCCCCGGACCTTGCGTGCTAGCGTGGCCAGGCGATGTCTGGCGACCAAACGCGAGTCACCAAGATCTCCAGCCTCACCCCGGGACCCGAGCGCGGCACCGAGTGCTGCCTCGTGCAGATCCACGGCCCTGAGCTGGGCAAGAAGTACGTGCTGGAAGAGGCCGAGTTCACCATCGGCCGCGACCAGCACAACCACATCGTGGTGGACCTGGACAACGTGTCCCGCCGCCACGCGCGCATCTGGAGCCGTCAGGGCAAGACGTACGTGGAGGACCTCCAGTCCACCAACGGTACCTACCTGAACGACCGGGAGGTGCTCCAGGCGCAGCCGCTGCGCAGCGGGGACCTGGTGAAGGTGGGCGGCTCCATCTTCAAGTTCCTCGATGGCGACAACATCGAGACCCAGTACCACGAGACCATCTACACGCTGACCATCGCGGACGGTCTCACCGGCATCAACAACAAGCGCTACTTCGTGGAGTACCTGGAGCGGGAGATGGGCCGCTCGCACCGGTACCAGCGCACGCTGTCGTTGATGATGTTCGACATCGACCACTTCAAGCAGATCAACGACGTGCACGGCCACCTGGCCGGCGACTACGTGCTGCGTGAGATGGCCCAGTCCATCAAGCGGCTGGTGCGCCGCGAGCAGTGCTTCGCGCGCTACGGCGGTGAGGAGTTCGCCATCGTCATGCCGGAGGATGGGCCGGACAAGGCGCGCCTGTTCGCGGAGAAGATCCGCAAGCTGGTGGAGGACAAGCGCTTCGTCTTCGAGGACAAGGACATCCCCGTCACCATCTCCATTGGCGTGGCGGAGGTGGCCTCGGAGATGTCGGAGCCGTCCCAGTTCATCAAGGTGGCGGACGCGAACCTCTACAAGGCCAAGAAGACCGGCCGCAACCGCGTGGTGGGCTGAAGGCCATGGCGGACGAAGCCCGCGGCCCGTCCTTCCTGGCCCGGCTCGTCCTCGTCCTCTTGGGCGTGGCCTTCCTGGGCGCCGCCTGGGTGTGGCACCAGAAGGACACCGACCCGAACGCCGCCCGGCTCGTGGAGCGCGTGAGCGGCGGCCGGGTGCACGGCGGCGCGGCGAATCCTTGAGGCCGCCGCGCCCCTCTTTCCTGAAACGTCAGGTGCCTTCGCGCGACTCGGCCAGCCGGCCGCGGGTGCCGGGCAGGTTTCCGGGCGGCATCTTCCCGTAGAGGTACTGGACGGTGTCCAGCAGCGTCTCGTGGACGTCGCGCGCCTTGAAGCCCAGCTCGCGCTCGGCCTTGGCGGGCTCCAGGTAGAAGAAGTGCTCGCCAATCTCGACCTCCTGCGGGTCGAGCTTGGACACGGTGCCGCGCAGCTTCGCGAGCTGCTCCAGCAGCTTGCCGCCCCAGATGTTCACCTCGCGCGGCAGCTTCATGCGCGGGGCGGGCACGCCGGTGAGGCGCTGGAGCCGGTCGAAGAAGTCCGGCATGGCCATGTTCACGCCCATCAGGTGGCGGCCGTACACCTCGCCCCGGGTGAGCGCCTGCACGAAGGCATCCGCCGCGTCGCGCGCGTCCACGAAGGAGATGCCGCCGCCGGGCATGGCGGGAATCTCCCGGTTGAGGAACTTCACCACCGTCCAGGTGGAGGACAGGCGGTCATCCCCGGGCCCCATCAGCAGGCTGGGGTTGAGCACCACCAGCGGGACGGAGTGCTTGCGGCAGTACTCCAGCGCCAGCTTCTCTTCGTAGATTTTCGACAGGTAGTAGGGCCAGTTGGCGACGGTGGTGATGGGGTAGTCGTCGTCCTCCGTGCCCACGCGGTCCTCCTTCGACACCGCGATGGTGCCGGAGGTGGAGCCCAGGATGACGCGCTTGATGCCCGCTTCGCGCACGTCGCGCAGCAGCTCGCGCGTGCAGTCCACGTGCAGCTCGTACATCCGCCGCGCGTCCTTGTTCTGGAAGGAGACGAGCCCCGCCAGGTGGTAGACGGCGTCCACGCCCTCCAGCGCGCGGCGCACGGCGTCCCGGTCCTTGAGGTCGCCCTGCTGGACTTCGGTCTTCGCGAACGCGGGGCCTGACGGCTTCGAGCGCGCGATGAGGCGCACTTCGTGGCCCGCGGCCGTAAGCCTGGGCACCAGGTGCGTGCCCAGGAAACCCGTGCCTCCGGTGACGAGCAGCTTCACGCGTCCTTCCCTTCCGGCAGGGCCCGGGCGGGCGGGGTGAAGTCCCGGTCCGCGCCCACCTGCTCCAGGTCCAGCACCTTGCCCGCCCTCAGCGAGCGCACCGCTTCCTCCGCGATGTGCGTCACGTAGCGGTAGCCCTCCGAGCGCGACATGCCCTGCGCCCGGGCCTTCAGCGACGCGTACTCCAGCGCCGGGCCCACGTGGACCTCCAGCTCCTTCGTCTTCGGGAACATGGAGCCCTTGGGCAGCGCTTCGTACGCGCCGTGGATGTACAGCGGCAGCACGTCCACCCCGTAGGTGAGCGACAGGTAGCCCAGCGTCGGCTTGAACTCCATCAGCTCGCCCGTCTTGGAGCGCGTGCCCTCCGGGAAGATGAGGACGTTGAAGCCCTGCCGGAGCGCCTCGCCCGCCACGCGCAGCGACTCACGCAAGGAGCCCTGCCGGTCGATGGGGATGAGGTTCGTGAAGTTCTCGAACCACGCGCGCTTGAGCGGCGTGTCGAAGAAGTAGTCGCGCGCGGCCAGCGACACCAGCCGCTCGCCCTGGTCACCCAGCACCACGCGCACCAGCCCCGCGTCCAGGTGGCTGGCGTGGTTGGCGATGACGAGGAAGTTGCGGTTCTGCGGGATGAACGTCTTGCCCGTCACCTTCACGTCGAAGACGCCGCCGTAGAGCACCTTCTGCCCGAAGGACAGAAGCTGCCGGCCCAGCGCGGACACCGACTCCGGCACCGGAATCTCCGCCTCCTCCGCGCGCTCGGTTTCCTTCTTGATGTCGCGCGCGCGGGTCTCCTGCGAAGGCCTGCGTCCGGAGGCCACCACCAGCTTGCGCAGGTCCTCCACCGTCTGCACCTGCGTCAGGTCTTCGATGGCGGGCAGCGGCACGCCCGCGCCCTCCAGCGCCACGGACATCTCCGTGAGCATCAGCGAGTCGAAGCCCAGGTCGCCAATGAGCTGCGCGTCCGCCCGCACGTCCGACGCCGGGCGGTGGCAGACCTCCGCGATGAGCGGATAGAGCCAGTCCGACACGCCGCCCGTGGTGGGCGCCGCCTGCGCCTTCTCCTTCACGCGGCCCGCGCTGGCCGCCACGCGATCCAACCGCTGCAGCTCCTCCACCACGCGCTTGCGCTTCACCTTGCGGGTGGACGTGCGCGGCAGCTCGCCGTCCCAGAAGCGCAGCACCTTCACGCGCCGGTAGAAGGGCATGCCCGCGCTCACCTTGCGGAAGTGCTCCTCCAGCTCGTGGCGGACCTCTTCGCGCGGGCGGTCCTTGAAGTCCGGCACGCACAGGCACGCCACCTTCTCACCGCCGGCTTCGTCCGGCAGGCCGACGATGGACAGCTCCTTGATGTGCTCGTGCTCTTGGTACAGCTCCTCCAGCTCGTCCGGGTAGACGTTCTTGCCGTTGGCGTCGACGATGACGTCCTTGGCGCGGCCCATGAGGTACAGGCGGCCCTCGTCGTCCATGCGGCCCAGGTCGCCGGTGTGCAGCCAGCCGTCCTTCACCACGGCTTCGGTCGCCTCGCGGTCCCCGAAGTAGCCCGCCATCACGTTCGGGCCCTTGGCCAGCACCTCGCCAATGCCGTCGTTGTCCGGGTTGAGGATCTTGAACTCGATGCCCGGCAGCGCCTTGCCCACCGTGCCCTTCACGCGCTTGTTGGTGGCCTCGGACACCGCCAGCACCGGCGCGGCCTCCGTGAGGCCGTAGCCCTCGCGCATGGTGAAGCCCAGCTCGTGGAAGGCCTGGTGCACCTCCTCCGACAGCGCGGAGCCGCCGGACACCAGGACCTTCACCCGGCCGCCGAACTTGCGGTGCACCGGCCAGAACAGGAGCTTGCCCAGGTTGAGCGAGCTGCGGTTGCGCAGCTCCCCGTTGGCCGCCATCAGCGCCTTGAGCGCCTGCTCCACCAGCGGCGGCTGCGCGGCCATCTCCTGCGTAATCTTGCGGTGCAACAGCTGCCAGAGCGCGGGCACGCCAATCATCGCCGTCACGCGGCCCGTCTCGAAGACGTCACCCAGCCGGTCCGACGTGAGCTCGTCGATGTACGTGATTTCGGCGCCGCGCATGAACGGCGTGAGGAAGCCGGCGGAGAATTCAAAGGTGTGGTGCAGGGGAAGCACGGACAGCACGCCGTCGCCCACGCCCACGTCGAACGCGCCCGCCAGCTTCGCCACCAGCGCCGCGAAGTTGCGGTGGGTGAGCATCACGCCCTTGGGCGTGCCGGTGGTGCCGGAGGTGAAGATGACGCTCGCCACGTCGTCCGCGGCTGCGGACTTCCGCACCGGGCCAATGCGGTCCGGGAACGCCGGGTCGCCCGTCATGGCCTCCGCGAGGCTCGCCACGCCCACGCCCTCGCCCAGCGCCGTGAAGAGGCCGGGGAAGTCCTCCGCGGTCTGCTCGGACACGAGGCACTGCTTCGCCGCCGCGCGCTTCGCGATGTTGACCACCTCCGCTTCGGTGAGCGAGGGGTCCACCGGCACGGCGGTGCCGCCGGCGCGCAGGATGCCGAAGTAGCTGATGGCCCACTCCGGCCGGTTCTCCGACACCAGGAGGACGCGGTCGCCGCGCTTGATGCCCTGGGCCATCAGGTAGCTGCCCACGCGGGCCGCGTAGCGGTGCACCTCCCCGAAGGTGAAGCGCTCCTCCTTCTCCCCCGCGGCCATGCGGAACGCCACCCGGTGGCGGTACGCGTGCACGGTGGCCTCGAAGAGCTCCAGGAGGTCGCGGTGCGCGGGGATGGCGGTGCGCTTCTCGCGCTCCTCGTCCAGGCCCGGGAACACCCACTTCTCCAGGCCGGGCATGTGCGTGCCCAGGAAGTACTCGCGCCAGTCGATGCGGTCCGGCGCCCAGTCGATCTTCGCGCGGTCCGCCGGCACCATGCGCTCGTAGACGGAGCGGGTGTTGTCGCAGCGGAAGACGTAGCGGTTCTCCCAGAGGAAGGGGAGGAACAGGTCGATGAGGCCGCCGAGGCTGCCCGCCTGGGACTCCACCTCGTCCAGCGCGAGGCGGGCCTTGTCCATCATCGCCTGCACGCGGGGCGCGCCCCACGCGGGCCGCACCTCGTCCATGGCCTTCTTCAAGAGCTTCGCGCCCTTCGCCAGCATGGGCGCGCTGAGCAGCTGGAACTCCTGCTTGCTCACGGGCTGCGGCTCGAGGCGCGAGCGCAGCGAGTTGACCAGCGAGTTGCCCGTCTCGCGGTTGCGGTAGTAGCGGCGGCGGTACAGGCCCACCAGCTCCACGGAGCGGCTGGCGAGGAACGGGTTCACGTCACCGGACGCCAGGTTGTAGACGCGGCGCTCCTCCACCTGCATCGCGTGCGCGGTGATGCCCAGCGTGGCGCCCGCCACCTGGTCCACCGGGATGATGTCCAGGATGGCGTGGTCGCCCGCGGGGATGCCGCGCTGGCCCTTGATGCCCGCGTACGCCAGCGGCGCGGACGTGGTGAAGCCCTCGTTCCAGCCGGGGAAGGGGAAGTGCGCCGCGCTCTCCACGATGGAGGGCCGCACGATGGAGTAGCGAAGCCCCGGCGTCGCGGCCATCACCTGTTCACCCAGGTGCTTGGCGTACGTGTACGTGTTGGGCCAGCCCCAGTGCTGCGCGCGCTCCATGCCCGCGCGCACCAGCTCGCCGGAGAGCCACAGCTTGCGCTCGCGGCCCACGGCCAGGCGCAGCGTCTTCTCGTCCGTGGCGTCGCGGCCCTCCTCCTCCAGGCGGTCCAGCGCCTTCTGCCGGAAGATGGAGGTGAGCGCCTTGTCATCCGCCTGTTCGCGCAGGCGGGCCACGATCTTCTCCGCGTCCGCCAGCTCCTGCTCCAGGCTGAAGTCGCGCCCGTCCATCTCCCCGTGCTTGGGGAAGTAGCCCAGCACCGGCTCGTCCTCGAAGACGAGCCCGCTGCGGTTGCCCACCACGAACGCGGTGGACATGTGGATGAGCGGCACGCTCCAGCGCAGCGCCAGCGCCACCGCGTTCTTCACGCCGTGGGTGTTGACGTTGAGGCCCACCTCCAGCGACGGGTTGAAGGAGACCAGGCCCGCGCAGTTGACGATGGCGTGCACCTGCCCGGTGAGAGATGCGACCTGCGCCTCCTCCAGGCCCACCCAGGGGTCGGTGATGTCGCCATCCAGGATGGTGCACTTCTCCTGGATGAACGCCATGGCGCCTTCGTCGCCCAGGCGGTCGCGCAGCGGCTGGAAGGGCTCGCTGGGCGCCACCTTGTCGAAGAAGCGGCGCTCCGCGGACGCGGCGCTGCCCTTGCGCACGATGACGTAGACCCGGTCCAGCACGTCGCCGTAGTGGGAGAGCAGCATCGACAGCGTCACCTTGCCCACGAAGCCGGTGGTGCCGACGAAGACGATGCGCTTGCCGGTGAAGACCTGGGTGACGTTCAGCTCGGAGGGCGTGGCCATGTCCGTGTGCGACCCTTTCACTTCACGTCCACCATCACCGTGGGCGCGATGCGCAGCAGGCTGATGGACGCGGAGCGCCCCATGAAGCCGCGCGCCTCTTCAATCGCCTCGGAGAGGGTGTCGGTGCGGTCCCAGCCGAGCAGGGCCGGGACGTGGTTGTTCTCCGCGCCCGCGACGATGACCTTGCCTACGTGCTGGCGGCCATTCTCGCCCCAGTACCACATGTAGAAGGGGTGCACGCCGTGGTAGGCGTTGCCCTTCCTGTACAGGTGCACGTAGCTGGGGTTCTCCGCGAACTCCTTCTCGTACTTGTGCTCCAGCTTCATGGAGTCCCGCGTCTCCGGCAGCAGCCGGTGGAAGAACTCGATGTAGCTGGGGTGCTGCACGGGGTCGAACTCGTCGTAGGCCGGGTGCAGGAGGATGAGCACGCCCCCCTTCTTCACCAGCGGCACGCCCCGGTTGAGGTTGTAGAAGTAGCCCAGCCCCATCACCTGCACGAGCAGCGGGTTGAGGATGGAGTTGACGCTGTAGGGGCTGACGAACGGGATGGGGAAGATGACGATGTCGCTCTGCCCCTCCACCGGCACCACGTACTGCTTCCAGCTCTGCTCCAGCGTCTTCTGGTGCGTGGGCTCCGTGGCCCCCGCGAACACGCCCGTCACGTCATAGGGCGCGGGGATGGCGTTGAGCACCTTGCGCGCCGCCGCGCGGGGCAGCTTGGACAGCGTGAAGCGCAGGGCCTGGAACTTCAGCCGGTCCGCCTCCGTGTAGTCCTCTTCCTTCTTCGCCAGGAAGTCCGTGGGCGCGCCGAACATGCGGTTGTTCAGCGTGGTCTCGATGTGGAAGACCTTCAGCGTCTGGTCGATGACCGTGCCGATGCGCGAGTTCTTCGTGTAGAGCGCGCTCGCCTTCGGCTCCATGTAGGAGTCCGACTCGCGGATCGTCTTGGGGTTGTGGTGGTGCCGGAGCGACGCGTAGTTCGTCACGCCCGTGCCCATGGACTTGTGCCCGCCGTTCATGGGCACGAAGTTGATGTTCACGTAGACGATGAGGTCGCTCTCCGCCACGCGGCGGTTCACCGCCACCACTTCGTTGTGGCTGGTGCGCTCCAGCTCCGTGATGCCGTCCGGGTCTTCCGCGTCGTGGTTGTAGTAGCGGTCCGGGTAGTAGGCGTCGAAGATCTTCTCGCCCACCATGCGCTTCATCTCGCCTTCGGTCATCCGGCGGTGCAGCGCGTTGGCGATGACCAGGTGGACGTCATCCACGCCGGAGTCCGCGCACAGCTCCAGCACCACCTCCAGGATGGACTGGCGCACGTCCGGCGTGACCATGGGCGGCAGCGGGACGCTGATGTCGTCGATGACGCACGTCAGCCGCATGCCGGGCTTGAGCAGCGCGTGCAGCGGGTCCATGCCCTCCGGGTGGTTGATGGCCCAGCGGATGGCGGCCTTCACGTTGGGCACGCCCTCCAGCGGGGGGCGGGGGAAGATGACCCGGGTGCCCACGGGCAGGTCTTCCTGGAGGAAGCCCTCACCGTAGAAGAGCGCCCGCGGGGGGCTGCCCTTCTCCGTGATGACCACCTGGCTTTCCTCGTCGTACAGCTTCTGGAGCGTCTTGAGCGGGCGCATGGATGAAGGGGGCGGCGAAAGGGGTGGGGGGACTACTTCAGGTCCAGGATGGGCCAGTTGTACGCGCGCGCGAGCGAGCGCAGCCGCAGGTCCGGGTTCACCGCGGTGGGCCGTCCCACCACGGCGAGCATGGCGTAGTCGGAGGCGCTGTCCGAGTAGCCATGGCACTGGTTGAGGGCCAGGCCCTCGCGCTCGCAGTAGGCGCGGATGGCGTTGGCCTTGTTGGCGCCTTCGATGATGGGCGGAATCACCTTGCCGGTGGCCTTGCCGCCCACGAACTGCATCTTGTTGGCGATGACGTCGTCACAGCCCAGGTGCCGGGCCAGCGGGCGCATGGTGAAGTCCAGCGCTCCGGTGACGAGCACGATGCGGCAGCCGGCACGGCGCGCCTCGTCGATGAGGTCCTGCGTCTGCTCGTACAGGGCGGGCTTGAGGACGTCCTCGAACATGTCCTCCGCGATGGTGACGAGCCGGTCCTCGCTGAGGCCGGAGTAGTACCGGTAGAAGAATTCGTTGAAGGCCTTGCGGTTGACGGCATCCAGGATGCCGAACACCGGCAGACCCAGGGCGGTGCCCAGGGTTCGGCCCGCGATGCCCCGGAGCGAGCCCCGGTTCGTCGCGTAATAGGCATAGACGTGGACGATGTTCGTCCGGACCAGCGTCCCGTCGACGTCGAAGAAGGCTGCTTTGGCGGGCACTTTGGGGGGCATGGGCGGTCGGGCTTCCTCCCATCCTGGAGGGGGTGTGGTCAACGA
>NZ_RAWC01000217.1:0-15339 GCF_003611685.1 Corallococcus sp. CA049B
GGGGACGCCACGCTGGCGGGAGGCTTCGCGGGTACACCCGGGGGGGGCGCCGGGCGCGGTCCGTTCATCTGGACGTTCGCGGGCGGAGTGCCCGGCGGCCGGGCTCCCTGCGGGGGCGCGGCGGGCCGCTGTCCATTGGGCGCCGTGGCGGCATGGCCATTCACGGGCCTGCCGTTGGGGGTCACGCCGCTCTGCGTGGGATTGCGGCCGGGTACGGTGGTGTTTTCATTGTCAGGCATGGTGTCGTTCCCCCATCAGCGACGTGGCGTGCGACCGTTGAAGTACTGAAGGCGTGCATCGGCCTGTGCGTAGGCGTCCTGGAGGAGCCCCTCGAAGCCGTCCGCGCCGAAAGCGCTGCGGCACGTGGTCTCCGCGACGTCGAGCAGCATGGGATAGCCCTGCTCCGGGCGCAGCATGCTGTCCGCGATGGCCACGCACGCGGCCATGTGGGCATGGTCGACGTGCGCGTAGAACACGCGGGGAGGGGCATTCGCGGAGGCGCGGAAGAGGCCCTTCACGACCTTGTGCGAGTACTTTTCGAGGAAGGCGCTCGCCAGCCTGCGCTCCTCGAGGTCGTACTGCCAGCCATCGAGGATGTCCTCTCCCGCCTGTTCCATCGATTCGAGGATGACGAACTCGCCCGCTTCGAGCGCGTGCCCCATGGTGAGAAAGCCCCGGTCCTCCATCCGCGCGGAGACGAAGACGAAGCGGGAATGGTGCTTCATCAGCCGTTCGAGCATCCCCAGCGACGCCTTCAGCAGACCCGAGTAGCCGGAGCCGGTGATGAGCTCATGCGTGAAGGGATTGCCCTGGCCCATGCGCCACGGGGCCTTCAGCTTCTCCACCAGGATGGCGCGCTCCGCGTAGGCGCGGATGCCTCGCCGCGCGAGCCGCGACAGGCTGTCCGGCCCGCGGCGCCCTGGGTGAGAGCGGTTCTGGCGCATCTCGATATAGGACAGGGCCTCCTGGTAGGGGTCCGGCGCGTCGACCGTCACCTCGCGGCGGAACAGCCGTTGGGAGAAGGTCCCCGCCGTACCGCCATAGCCAATCGCGGTGATGCTCAGCTGGGTGATATCCAGGGGCAGCGTCTCATGCGTCACGGAGAAGCCGTTGACCGCCTCCACCTGTCCGGCGAAGAGCAGGCCGGAGTGGATATCGGCCAGTTGCTCCAGGCTCAGTCGGTAGAGCCCAGCGCCCTCGGGCGCTCCGGGGCGTGTCTGGAGCCGGGGGAGCAACTCCTGGCGGATGACGGACCGGAGCTGGTCTTCCTTCTGGATGGCGCCGCCAATCTCCTGACGGTAGCGCTCCATGATGACCTGGAGATCCAGCCCCTCCGCCCACGTCTCCATGTTGAGCGTGCGCTCCAGGTCCTCGCGGAACGAGCCGCGGAAGTCCTCGTCGCCGGTCAATTCCTCGTCATCGTCGTCGTCAAAGCGCCTGTGGCCACCCATGGTCACCCTGCGTCCTCACCGAGAAATGAAACAATGGAAAAACGGGAGCGGCCCTCTTCACGGCGCAGGATCCGCGCGTAGGTCTCCGCCATGTGCTCCGGCAACCCGAAGTACTGCCCCAATCGCTGCTCCTGCGTCTCCTGGGGACCGGCCTTCATCACCTGACGCGCGAGCTTCTCGGGCGCGAGCCAGTCCAGGGCCAACCGGTCCGCGCGCTGCTCGGAGCGGGCCACCACGCCCGTGCCGACAGCTCCGGTGGGCCCCCGGTCCATCAGGTGGATCTGCACGCCAATGGGGATGCCCTCCAGCGCGGACGTCAGTGACTCCTCCCGGGTGGGAGGGCGCCTCTGGTCCAGGACGTCGCGGATGCCCTCTCCGAAGAAGTCGAGTGCCCGCTTGCGCGGCTGGAGATGGTCGAGAAAGAAGTGGCCCAGCTCATGCGCCACCGTGAAGCGCTGATGGGCCGGGCTGTCGTCCCGGTCAAAGAACACGAGTCCCTTTCCCTCCCAGGCCACCATGCAGCCGTGCATCGCGCGGTGGTAGCCGACCTCGACGGTGCGGCCCCGCTGGGCCAGCCACTGGCGCACCTTCTCCGAGGTCAGGTCCCGCAGCCCCACGGGCCTCACGGGGAGGCGCAGGGGGGCATCCGCGGCGATGTCGTAGGGAAACACCTCTGGCGGAGGGAAGCCGCTGGCCTCCACCGCCTCCCCCAGCCATGCCGGTTTCATGGTGAGGGCTCTTCGTTCTTGCGCCGGTCGAGCGCGGCGAGCTGGAGCGTGACGCCACCGCGCGATGCCGGGTTCGAGGCAGCGGTCTGGCCTGGCCCCATGATCTCCACCTGCCGGAGGACATTGACGAGCGCGAACGGCTCCAGGCCGAAGCGGCCGCAGAGGATCTTCACCTGCTCGGCGAACGTTTCACCGGCCGGGCGGCGGCACAGCGCCAGCATGTTCAGCGTCTGCTCATCGCAACCCAGTTCGTCAGCCAGTGCGTTCGCGGAGCAGTCCTCCAGCGTCTGATACGCCGCGAACACCTGACCCATCAGCCCGTGTTCGGTGGTGCTGCGCTCCGCCGCCCGCTTCAACCAATCAAGATTCGTCATCGGTGTCCTCCTTGCAGAGGCTCTTCAATCGCTTCTTCAGACGGTCGGTGTGCCGCTTCACCTCCCGCCGCATCTCTTCCAGGGACAACGGGGGGAGGTTCAGCGCCTCCGCCAGCTGTTCGGTGGAGCGGACCCCCAGCAGCAGCAACCGGATACAGGCCAGGTCCCGTTCCGCCAGACCCGCGCCTTCAATCCGCTCCACCGTTCGCTTCAAGTCCACGCGCTCCTCCAAGGACACATTCGGAGCCGATGGAAGAAGTTCGACGAACGCCCTGGGATCCTGTTCTCGCCGGGTTCTCGCGGAGGCGGAGCGGAAGCGGTCCTGGGCCTTCCGCCGGGCAATGAAGGTGAGGAACGTCACCAGGCTGGACTTCTGTTCCTCATAGAGGCCGGGGTTGTCCCGGTAGTGGAGCACCGCGTCAATGGCAGAATCATTGGCGTCGTCATGGGAGCAGCCTGGGTTGCGTTCCAGCGCCCGGACCAGCGGACCCATGAAGGTCATGAAGACGTCGAGGGTCGCGGTCGGATCGTGGCTCATCATCCGCTCGTGAAGGTTCCACCCTCGTTTTCGAGATGGACTGGTCATCCCCCACTCCTCACCGGCATGCGTACCCCCGCTTCAGGTTGGACTGCGATTCGCCTGAACGTTCGCTACAGCCCCTGTTGAGTTCGACGGCGACATGTCGCTTTTCGAAGCCGGCAGGTTGGCGAGGTAGAGGATCCGTGTCTGTACCTCGGAGGTGGTACTGCCTTTGGGTTCAGGGTCCTGCGTGATCCCCCGGGGATCGAAAAAGACCCTGGCCTCCGTGCAGGGAGACCAGGGTCCGGTTCATTCCGTTGAGCTGTGTTTCAGTGCAGGTCCGGAGGCGGCTCCCCGCCTGCCTTCTTCCACGCATCGATGGCGCGGCGCACCTCACTCATGAGGTCCCGGCCAATCCGTGAATACGCGTCGTCCTCCAGGTTCGCCAATGACACACGGGCTGACCAGGGAGGTCCGTCAAAGCCGCTCCCATGGAGCAGCACCACGCCGTGGCGCCAGCCCGTGCAGCCGAAGTGCTTGGAGTTGGTGTCCTCCTCCATCGTCCGTCCAAGGTGAGCCACCCCCGGGGACGTGGGCCATGCGCCACGGAGGTGGCGGGCGGTTGGCCGGGCTCGGCGAAAAAAGACGACCGGCGAGCGCACTCGGCCGAGCAGCGACGAATGAAAGGTCGGGGCTGGACACACAAGTCCGGCAAGCACCGTGGAAGCGAGGCCCGCCATGTCTTCATTGAGTTGCCGTGTCGCCACAGCGCAGCGCGAACTGGATGACGCGCTCCGCATCCGTTACCGGGTTTTTGGCGAGGAGATGCGGATGCTGGGGCCCAAGCGGCCCCGCGCTCCGCGCGAAGCGGACTGCTTCGACACGCTCCGCACCACCTCCCACGTCGTCGTCTACGCGGGCGAGGAGCCGGTGGCCACCGCCCGGTTGCTGACGCCCAACGCGGAGGTGGCGGCCTTCGCGGACACGGTCGTGGGCCTGGACATCGAGAAGAAGCTCGACCTGTCGGAGCTCGTCGCGCCGGGCCGCGTGTTCGCGGAGACCACGCGCTACTGCGTCACCCGTAGCTACCGGAACTCCGCCGTGCTGCGTCTCCAGGCCGGCCTGTACCGCGAGAGCCGCCGGCGCGGCGTCACCCACTGGATCGCCGCCGCGAACATGGAGACGGACAGCCAGGAGGAGGCGGACCTCTACTTCCTGGCCGCCGCGCGCCGCGGCTGGGTGAGCGAAGGCTTCCGCGTGCGGACCCGGGAGTTTCCCCCGCCACCCTCGGAGCCCCTGGCGGCCCGGCTCACCGCGGAGGAGCGCGCCCAGGCCCGTGAGGGCCACCTGGACGCCCTGCGCATGCCGCCCGTGCTGTCGCTGTTCGCGGACAAGATGGGCGCGCGCTTCATCGCGCCGCCGCACTTCGATCCCGCCTTCAACCGCTTCACCGTGCCGCTCGTCGCCGCGCTGGATGCCATTCCGCGGCGGACGCTGAATCTCTTCGACTCGCTGGACGCCGACGCCGCCTGACCCCAGGCCGGCGCGCTCCTCACTTCCCCCCTTCACCCTCAACGCAACACCCACCGGGCCTTCACGGGCCCCTGTCAGGAGACGTGTATGTGCAAGCAGCCCAAGCATGAGCAGACGGCGAAGATGGACTGGCTGGACTCCCTGCGGCACGAGGCGCGGATGCTCGTGCATGAGCTGGATGGGACGCCGGGCGTCCGTCGCCTCTTCGAGGGGCGCATCCGCCAGGACGACTACGTCCACTACCTCATCCAGACGTACCAGTACGTGCGGTGGAGCGAGGGGTTCTTCACCGAGTCCGGCGAGCGCACGAAGCGCGAGGGGAGGAGCGCCGCGCTCGCGGACCTGCTGTTCCAGAAGGCGCGCGAGGAGAAGGGCCACGAGCAGTGGTTGCTCAAGGACCTGAAGGCGCTGGGCTGGACGGAGGAGCGCGTGGAGCGCGCGCCCATCTGCCCCGCCGTGCGCGCCTATGTGGAGTGGAACCGCTTCACCACGCAGTCGGGCGTGCCCACCGCGTTCCTGGGCACGGCCTACGTGCTGGAGTACCTGTCCGTGAACCGGGCCCCGGGCTCCGTGGACCGGCTCATCGCGGAGAGCGGCATCCCCAACATCCACAAGGCCGTCCTCTTCCTGCGCGGCCACGGCGCCGCGGACGGCGACCACGTGGCGGACCTGGAGTCGGAGCTGCGCAAGCTTGCGTCCCCGGAGGAGCAGGCCGCGCTGCTCCTCTCCGCCCGCACCACGCGCACCCTGTTCCCGAAGTTCTTCCGGGAGCCCTGAGCGATTGCCCGGACCTCCTCACCCCGGCTTCTGCCTCCAGGCGGCCTGGTAGAGGAGGTCCATGCGGCTCTCGATGCCCAGCTTGGGGAAGATGTTGCGCAGGTGCGTCTTCACTGTGTTGAGCGTCAGGCCCAGGTCCTCGGCGATGAGCTCGTTCGTCCAGTTGCTGAGGACGCCCTGGACCACTTCCACCTCCCGCCGGGAGAGCTTCTGGCGCCAGGGCTCCGGCAGCGGGATGCCCCTCGTGCACTCCTGCAACACCAGCCCCCAGGGTTGATGGCCGCGCTGCTCCGGCAGCTCCACGAACGTCACCTTCAGGTCGTGCTTCGCTCCGGAGCGCGTCCACGTGTCCATGCCCGGGGGCCGCTTCGTTCCCAGGGCCTGGAGGCGCGTCAGGTGCTCGCGCAGCTCCTGGGGCAGGCGCGAGTCATCCGCCTTCAGCTCCTCCGGGTACCAGCGCCGCAAGAGCTCCGTCGCTCCCGGGGTCCTCAGCTTCTCGTGCTCCGGTGGCTCCATCACGACGCACTCGGCGCCTTGGTGGCGGAAGAGGGCGTCCAAGACGTCCCCCCGCGTCGCCTCGTGCCCGAACAGCCGGCAGTTGCGCACCGTGTTCGCCAGATAGGGCGTCAGGTCCTCCAGCAGGGCCTGCTCCCGTTCGGAGAAGGGCAGGGCGTGCTCCCGGTAGAGGGTGAAGCCGCCGTGCCAGCCCTCGCTCAAGTCCAGGAGCGCCGCCAGCACGTGCTCCAGGGGCAGTCCCATCTCCCGGCAGCGCAGGTACAGGAGGTTGCGCTTCAATTCCTTGCGCGACACCAGGTCCGAGGCCAGCTCCGGGTAGTGCGCGAAGAGGACGCCCGGGGCCCCCAGCCCCATCCACTCGTAGTCCCCGGGCCGCTCCGGCCTGGACACGCACAGGGCCGCGTAGTCACAGGGCACAAGCCGCGTCAGGATTCCCTGGGCGCGAGCCAGGACCTCGGTCAAATCCAGTGAGCTGGAGAGTGCCCGGGTCAGCTCGAGCACGAGCCCCTGTTCGTGCGCGGTAAGGTTCATCCGACGGGCCTCCTTCCAACAGGTCCATGCAAGGACTTAGCGGTCGGAAGGCCCGGGGGTCTGTCCCCCACAATGGGTATGGACGGGCTTCACTCACACGAAGCCCGTCCACGTCTGCCATTGCGATGTCTATCGAAGCGGGGCGGACGCTAGTTGCCCGCGCTGCCTTCCACCGGCGGGGTGCCCGTGGTGGGGCTGACAGGGCTGCCCATCTTCTTGTTCTGGTCCCAGGCCGGAGGCGTCACTTCCATCTGCGCCCCCTTGTTGCCCGGGGTGCCGGCGTTCGGGGCGCCCGGCTCCGCGGAGGCCGAGTGGTCGCTGGTGCTGTTGCTCCCCTGCTCGGTGGAGCCGGAACCGCCCACGCCTTCATCGACGCGGTCCGAGCCCACGGCGTTGTCATCCACTTCATCCGCCGACTGAAGATCCTCCGAGGCGGTGCCCGAGCCGCCCGTGGCCCTGTCCCAGCGCTCCGCGCTGTCCTGGGGCGCGTCCGTGGACGGCTCCTGCAGGGGCGGCGTCTCGTGGTCGGTGTGGCTCTGCGCGAACGCCTGGCCGGAGAAGGCGAGGGTTGCCAGTGCTGCCATCAGGGGGAGCTTCATGGGTGGCGCTCCTTCGAAGAACGGGTGTGCTTCGAAGGTGGCGACCGTCGGGTGGGAAACAAGCGCTTGACGCACACCCGGCCCCCAGCCGCGTCCCCGCCTGCTGAGCGGGCAGCCGGCCGTCAGCCCGCCAGTGCTCGCGGCGGCACCGTCCCCACGGCCCAGGCGGTGAGCTTGCGCAGGAGCTCCGCGCGATCCTCCGGCACGGAGAAGAGGTGATCCGCGCGCGGATAGAAGGCGTAGGTGACGCGGCCCTCCAGCTTCAGCGGCGAGAGCATCTCGTAGAACTGGCCCTCGTGGTTGAAGGACAGCCCCATGCCTCCGGAGAACACGAAGCACAGGCTGACGCCGCGCTCCAGGAGGTGCTTGTAGTCCTGCGTCAACTGCGTGCGCTCCGGGTACTCACGCGTGTAGACCTCGTCGGCCTCACCGGCCTCGCGCAGCTGGGCGGGCAGCTTGCGCTTGCGCAAGAAGCGCGTCCACCGGCGGGGGCTCAGGTAGCGCAGGTGGAAGCGCAGGTGGTAGCCCAGCGTGCGGTACGTGTACCCGTCGATGAAGGCCGCGCCCACCACGCGCGGATCCGCCACCGTCACCGCGTGCGCGCTGTCCACTCCGGAGCACAGGCCCATGAGCACGAAGCGCTTCTGGCCCTTCCTCTGCTCCAGGTAGTCGAGCGCCGCGCGCGTCTCCTCGCGGGCGCGCTGGAACTCGTCGGCGCCGCCCTCGCGGCGGGGGCGGCTGTCTCCCAGGCCGGACAAGTCGAAGCGCAGCGTGGTGAACCCGCGCCCCGCCAGCTGGCGCGCCAGCTCCACCCACAGCCGGTACGGGCCCACGTGGTGGTTGAGGCCCACGTTGGAGAGCACCACCGTGGGCGCCTCGGGCAGGACCTTCGCCGGATCCGGCTCCGTGAGGATGCCCACGAGGCTCTGCTCGGGGCCGAAGGTACAGATGCGCTCGCGCATCACGCGGCCTCCTTCAAGAGCGTGGTGATGGTCTGCAGGATGCGGTTGGACAGGAGCGCGGACTCCTGGCCGCCCGCGCCCTCCTCGGGCACCAGGTGGTGCTGGAAGGGCAGCCCCGTCGTTTCCAGGCGGTCCTGGAGCCGCTGGTACTCGGGCTTCTGCGCGCTGACCACCAGGTGCGTGCGTGTCGAGGGCCACGCGGGCAGCGCGGCCAGGTCCAGCGCGACGATGTCGTCACGCAGGGCGCGGGGGAACGGGAAGCCGAGCAGCTCCTCGCGCACCTCCAGCGGGCTCTCGGGCCGGGGGAAGAGCGTGCGGGTGTCCCGGCGCGCCTGGAGCAGCTCCAGCTCCTGGAGCCAGGCCCCGCCCTCCACCAGGGGCTCCCAGAGCACGAGCGCGGAGGCGGACAGTCCTTCCATCGCGGCGCGCACCGCGAGCGCCGCGCCCAGCCGCAGGCCCACGAGCGCCACGCGCTGCACGCCCGTCACGTCCTGCAATTCATTGACGGCGTTGCGGATGTCCTGGACCCACGTGGCCACGCGGCCCTCGTGGACCTCGCCGGCCGAGTCCCCGGTGCCGTAGTAGTCGAAGCGGAAGACGTGGAAGCCCTCGCGCGCGAGCATCCCGGCCAGCTTCCGGAAGGCCCAGTGCGTCAACATGTACTCCTGCGCGGCGGGATAGCAGAGCACCACCCCGGTGGAGCGCTCGGCGCCCTGCGCGGGGTGGTGGATGCCAAAGAGCTGTCGTTCGGAGGTTCCGAAGAAACAGGGCGTCACGGTCTGACCACTCTCCTCATGGGGCGCTCAGTCCGAGCGCCCCGGCAGTTTCCCCTTCAGCTTATTGAACAAGCGTTGCGCCAGGGGAACAGAAGTCTCCGGGGCGGCAGTCTTTGTCGGCGTGACGGGCTGTGTCCTGGCAGCGGGCGAGGGAACCGCCGCCGCGGGCGCCAGCTGCGAGGCCACCTGCTCCAGCGTGTTGAGCAGGAGCGTGCGCGGGTGCAGCTCCTGGTTCAGCTCCTTCCGCACACGCATCACCACCTGGAAGGACAGGAGCGAGTGCCCGCCGATGTTGAAGAAGTTGTCGTGCACGCCCACCTGCGCGATGCCGAGCACCTCCCGCCAGATGCGCGCCAGGTGCTGCTCCGTCGGCGTGCGCGGCGCGACGAAGGCGTCCTCGACGGGACGCGTGGTGCCCGCCGGAGGCGGCAGGGCCTTGCGGTCCACCTTGCCGTTCGGCGTGAGCGGCAGCGCCTCCAGCTCCACGAAGTGCTGCGGCACCATGTACTGAGGCAGCTGCGAGCGCAGGTGCTTGCGCAGCTCCGTGTCCGTGTAGGCCTGTCCCGGCTTCGTCACCAGGTACGCGACGAGGCGGCGGTCACCAGGGCGGTCCTCGCGGACGAGGGCCACGGCCTGGGCCAGGGACGGATGAGAAGCGAGCGCCGCTTCGACTTCGCCCAGCTCGATGCGGAAGCCGCGCAGCTTCACCTGCGAGTCGTTACGGCCCAGGTACTCCACGGTGCCGTCGGCCAGCCACCGGGCGAGGTCACCCGTGCGGTACATGCGCTCGCCAGCGCGGAAGGGGTTGGGCAGGAAGCGCTCCTGCGTCAGCTCCGGCCGGTGCAGGTAGCCCAGCGTGACGCCGTCGCCGCCGATGTACAGCTCGCCCGCGACACCCACCGGCACGGGGGCCAGGTGAGAGTCGAGGAGGTAGAGCTGGGTGTTGGCGATGGGCCGTCCGATGCGGATGGAAGAGAGCGGAGGCTGCACGCGCCAGGTGGTGGACCAGACGGTGGTCTCCGTGGGGCCGTACATGTTCCACAGGCTGCCGACGCGGGCGAGCAGCGCTTCCGCCAGCTCACGGGGAAGGGCCTCACCACCGACGAGGGCCTTGAAGCCGGGGCGCGGCTGCCAGCCGGCCTCCAGCAGGAGGCGCCAGGTGGAGGGTGTGGCCTGCATGACGGTGACGGCGTTGGACTCGATGGCCGCCTTGAGGAGCGCGCCGTCGGAAGCGGTGTCACGCGAGGCGAGCACCACCTGCGCGCCCGTGGTGAGTGGCAGCAGCAGCTCCAGCACGGCGATGTCGAAGGAGAGCGTGGTGACGGCCAGCAGCACGTCCTGGGCAGAGAGGCTGGGGGCCTCCTGCATGGTGCCCAGGAAGTTCACCACCGCCCGGTGCGGGACGCGCACGCCCTTGGGCTTGCCCGTCGAACCCGACGTGTAGATGACGTACGCCACGGCTTCGGGCGTGACGCTGGGAACCTCGGGGGCCGTGTCCGCCTGCGACGTGGTGTCCTCGACGAAGAGGGACTTCGCCGTGGTGGAGGGCAGGGTGCTCTGGAGCGCGCGCTGGGTGAGCACGAGCGAGAGCTGCGCGTCCTCGACCATGAAGGCGAGACGCTCGGGCGGGAAGCCGGGGTCGAGCGGGACGTAACCGGCGCCCGCCTCGAGGATGCCCAGCAGGCCCACCACCATGTCCGGACCGCGCTCGGTGAAGAGGCCGACGAGGCCCCCGGCGGTGACACCCTCCTGCTTCAGAGCGTTCGCCACCTGATGGGCGCGTTGGATCAGCTGCTGGTACGTGAGGGTCACGGCGCCGGAGCGCAGGGCCACCGCGTCGGGCGTGGCCCGGGCCTGCGCGGCCACGAGCGTGTGGACGAAGGCGCTGCGGTCGAACGGCTTCTCGGTGGCGTTCCAATCCACCAGCACGCGCTGCTTCTCCGACTCGGGCAGCAGCGGCAGGCGCGACACCGGCACCTCCGCGTCGGACACCGCGGCGCGCAGCAGCGTGCGGATCTGCTCGAGCATGCGGACGACGGTGTCCCGCTCGAACAGGTCGGTGTTGTAGTCCATGCCGCCGACGATGCCGTTCGCCGTCTCCTTCACCCAGAAGCTCAGGTCCAGCGGCGTCGCGTGCGCGTGCACGTGCACCTGGCCGTAGGTGAGGTCCCCCAGGCTGGAGCCGCGGTTGCGCACGTCCTGGAAGGTGAAGAACGTCTGGAACAGCGGCGTGCGGCTCAGGTCGCGCTGCACGCCCAGTTGCTGCATCAGCAGTTCGATGGGCATGTCCTGGTGGCCGAAGGCCTCCATGCACGTGGTGCGCACGCGCTCCAGCAGCTGCCGGAACGTCTGCTCCGGCGCCAGCTGCGTGCGCAGGACGAGCGTGTTGACGAAGAAGCCCAGCAGGTCCTCGACCTCCGGATGCGAGCGGCCCCGGATGGGCGTGCCCACCACCAGGTCCTCCTGGCCGCTGTAGCGGTGCAGCAGCGTCTTGAACGCCGTGAGCAGCACCATGTACAGCGTCGCGTTGGACTCGCGGCCCAGCTTCGTGAGGGCGGCCACCTCCGCGCCGGTGAGGACGAAGGGCTCCGTGCCGCCCTTGAGGCTCATCTGCGCGGGGCGCGGCTTGTCCGTGGGCAGCTCCAGCGCGGGCAGGTTCCCGGAGAGCTTCCCCTTCCAGTAGCGGGCCTGCCGCTCCAGCTCCTCGCCCTGGAGCCAGTTGCGGTGCCACTCGGTGAAGTCCGCGTACTGGATGGGCAGGGCGGGGAGCTTGGGCTCCTGCCCCTTGGTGAGCGCGGAGTAGATGATGTCCAGCTCGCGCAGGAACACGTCGAACGACCACCCATCCCAGATGAGGTGATGGGGCATGAAGAAGAGGACGTGCTCGTTGGCGCCCAGCCGGAACAGCGTCAGCCGGAACAGCGGCGCGGCGGTGATGGGGATGGACTCGTCCGCCAGGGCCTGGAGGCGGCGCAGCAGGTCCTCCTCGCGCGTGTTCGCGGGGACGGACTCCAGGTCCACCGGCTCCAGCTCCACCGTCAGGGACGGGGCCACGTGCTGCACCGGCGTGCCTTCATCCCACCGCACGAAGGTGCGCAGCGACGACTGGCGCTCCAGCAGCTTGTTGAAGCTGAAGCGCAGCGCGCCCACGTCCAGCGCGCCGTGGAGGCGGAACGCGGAGGGCAGGTTGTAGACGGCCGTGCCCGGGTTGAGCTGCTCCAGGAACCACAGCCGCTGCTGCATCAGGGACAGCGGCGCGGGCGCGGTGCCCGCACGGGGCGAGATGCGCTGCGCGGGGCTCGTGGCCCCGTCGTCGCCGCGCACCAGCCGGGCCAGCTTCTCCACGGTGGGCGCTTCGAACATGCGGCGCAGGGTGAGGCTGACGTCCAGGTCACGGCTCGCGCGCGTGAGGGCCTGCGACGCCAGCAGCGAGTGGCCGCCCAGGCGGAAGAAGTCCGCCGTGACGCTCACCCGGCGCAGCCCCAGCACGTCCGCGAAGATGGCCGCGAGCTTCTGCTCCGTCTCGTCGCGAGGCGCGACGAAGGCGTCCTCCTGCGACTCCACCTGCGGCGAAGGCAGGGCCTTGCGGTCCACCTTGCCGTTCGGCGTGAGCGGCAGCGCGGGCAGGGCCACGAAGTGCTGCGGCACCATGTACTCCGGCAGCCCCTGCTTGAGGTGCGCGCGCAGGGCTTCATCCGCCGGGATCGTCTGGCCGGGCCGCGCGATGAGGTACGCGACGAGGCGGCGGTCACCGGGCCGGTCCTCGCGGACGAGGGCCACGGCCTGGGCCAGGGACGGGTGAGAAGCGAGCGCCGCTTCGACTTCGCCCAGCTCGATGCGGAAGCCGCGCAGCTTCACCTGCGAGTCGTTGCGGCCCAGGTACTCCACGGTGCCGTCGGCCAGCCAGCGGGCCAAATCGCCCGTGCGGTACATGCGCTCGCCAGCGCGGAAGGGGTTGGGCAGGAAGCGCTCCTGCGTCAGCTCCGGGCGGTGCAGGTAGCCCAGCGTGACGCCGTCGCCGCCGATGTACAGCTCACCCGCGACACCCACCGGCACGGGGGCCAGGTGCGCGTCGAGGAGGTAGAGCTGGGTGTTGGCGATGGGCCTGCCGATGCGGATGGAGGAGAGGGGAGGCTGCACGCGCCAGGTGGTGGACCAGACGGTGGTCTCCGTGGGGCCGTACATGTTCCATAGGCTGCCGACGCGGGCGAGCAGGGCTTCGGCCAGCTCACGGGGAAGGGCCTCGCCACCGACGAGGGCCTTGAAGCCGGGGCGCGGCTGCCAGCCGGCCTCCAGCAGGAGGCGCCAGGTGGAGGGCGTGGCCTGCATGACGGTGACGGCGTTGGACTCGATGGCCGCCTTGAGGAGCGCGCCGTCGGAGGCGGTGTCACGCGAGGCGAGCACCACCTGCGCGCCCGTGGTGAGGGGCAGCAGCAGCTCCAGCACGGCGATGTCGAAGGAGAGCGTGGTGACGGCCAGCAGCACGTCCTGGGCGGAGAGGCTGGGGGCCTCCTGCATGGTGCCCAGGAAGTTCACCACCGCGCGGTGCGGGACGCGCACGCCCTTGGGCTTGCCCGTCGAACCCGACGTGTAGATGACGTACGCCACGGCTTCGGGCGTGACGTCCTGCGCCGGGAGCGCGGACTCGGGCTGGGAGGCCGTGTCCTCGATGAGCAGGGGCTTCACGCTCGTGGACGGCAGGGACGCCACCAGGGCCTGCTGCGTGAGGATGGTGGAGAGCTTCGCGTCCTCGACCATGAAGGCCAGGCGCTCGGGCGGGAAGCCGGGGTCGAGCGGGACGTAGCCAGCGCCTGCTTCGAGGATGCCCAGCAGGCCCACGACCATGTCCGCGCCGCGATTCGTGAAGAGGCCGACGAGGCTCCCTGCCGCGACGCCCTCCTGCTTCAGCGCGTTCGCCACCTGATGGGCGCGCTGGATCAGCTGCTGGTACGTGAGGGTCACGGCGCCGGAGCGCAGGGCCACCGCGTCGGGCGTGGCCCGGGCCTGCGCGGCCACGAGCGTGTGGACGAAGGCGCTGCGGTCGAACGCCTTCTCGGTGGCGTTCCAGTCCACCAGGACGCGCTGCTTCTCCGCTGCGGGCAAGAGCGGCAGGCGCGACACGGGCGCTTCCGCGTCGGCGACCACGCCCCGCAGCAATTCTTCGTAACATGCCATCCAGCGGCGAACCGTGGAGCCATCGAAGAGGTCGGTGTTGTACTGGCACTCCAGCACCACGCGGCCATGGGCCTCGGCCGCGTTGATGAAGAGGTCGAAGTTCTCGTAGTGGCGCGGGTTGCTCGCCAGGGTGCAGGTGAGGCCCTGGAACGCCAGCTGCTCGCCCGTGACGGCCTGGTCCACGTTGAACAGCACGTTGACCAGCGGCAGGCGGCTGGGGTCGCGCGGCAGCGCCAGCTGCTTGAGCAGCGTGCCGAACGTGTACTCCTGGTGCTCGTAGGCATCGAGCATCGTGGTGCGCAGCTGCTTGAGCACCTGCGTGAAGGGCGCCTCCGCGGCGACGTTGCTGCGCAGGGGCAGCGAGTTCACGCAGTGGCCCACCAGGTCCTTCAGCCCGGCCACGGACTGGCCCGCGGCGGGGATGGCCACCACCACGTCCTCCAGCCCCGTCAGCCGGTGCAGGAGCGCCTTGAAGCCCGCCAGCAGCGTGGTGAAGAAGCTGCCACCGTGGCGCGCGCCCACGCGCTTGAGCTGCTCCACGAGCGCGGGCTCCAGGGCGTAGTCCTCACGCCGGGAGCTGTACGTCTTGGACGGCGGACGGCGCCGGTCCAACGGCAGCTCCAGCACGGGCAGCGAGCCGGAGAACTGCTTTAGCCAGTAGCGCTCGTGCTCCGCGTACTCCGGCGTCGTGGCCAGCTGGGCCTGCGCGCGGGCGTAGTCGCTGAACGTGGGCGCGGGCGACAGCGTGTGCGGGGTGCGCCGCACGTGCGCCGAATAGAACGTCGCCAGGTCGCGCAGCATCACCGCCATGGACCAGCCGTCGCACACGATGTGGTGCGCGGTCAGCGTCAGCAGGTGCTCTTCCGCGGACAGCCGGGCCAGGCGCGGGCGCAAGAGCGGCCCGGCCTCCAGGGGCAGCGGCGTCTCCACCTCCTGGGCCACGAGCTCGCGGACGCGGGCGTCGCGCTCGGAGGGGGGCAGCGCGTCCAGCGCGAGCACTTCCAGGGGGAAGGGCGTGGTGGCGGCCACGCACAGCGTGAGGCCATCCGCGCTGAACGTGGTGCGCAGCGCTTCGTGCCGCTCGCTCAGGTCCTGGAGCGCGGCGCGCAGGGACTCGACATTCAGCGGGCCGTGCAGCCGCACGGACATGGACTCGTTGAAGGCGCACGACGCGTCCGGGCCCATCTGCACGCCGGTCCACACCTCGCGCTGGGGCTCGGTGGACGGCGCGGTGAGCAGCAGCGCGGGCCCGGCGAACGGGTCGAAGTCGTCGGGCAGGTCCTGCATCGGGGTCGCGGGGGTCTTCATCGGGTCTCGCTCAGCTTGACGAACTTGCCGGGCACCGTGGGGTGCGGGACGAACCAGGCGGGGTTTCCCTGTGGGTCACGCCCCAGGCG
>NZ_RAWC01000218.1:0-15316 GCF_003611685.1 Corallococcus sp. CA049B
CCCACGAACACCGTCGTCGCCGAACGGGCGCAGGCAGAGCGGCTGTCCGCGCAGCGCTTCCACCTGGTGCTGCTGGACACCGAGCGAGCGGGCACCGTGTACCCGCTCGCCACGGAGGACCTGCGCGTCGGCAAGTCCACCGACAACGACGTCGTCATCGACCACCCCACGGTGAGCCGCAACCACCTGGTGGTGCGCCGCCAGGGCGACCGCTTCCTCGTGCAGGACCTGGGCTCCACCAACGGCACCTTCCTGGACGGTGCCCAGGTGCGCGAGGCCTACCTGCGCCCCGGCGCCCTGCTGGAGGTGGGCGACGTGCGCCTGCGCTTCAGCCCGCAGATGGCGCCCGTGCAGGTGGAGCCCACCGCCGAGGACCGGCTGGGCGACCTCGTGGGCCGCAGCCTGCCCATGCGCCAGATCTTCGCGCTGCTCCAGCGCATCGCCCCCACGGACTCCACCGTGCTGCTGGTGGGCGAGACGGGCTCCGGCAAGGGCGCGGGCGCCAAGGCCATCCACAAGTTGAGCCCCCGCGCGGCCGGGCCGCTCGTCGTGTTCGACTGCGCCAGCGTGTCCGACTCGCTCATCGAGTCCGAGCTGTTCGGCCACGAGAAGGGCGCCTTCACCGGCGCGGTGGGCCAGCGCATCGGGTGCCTGGAGCGCGCCCACGGCGGCACCCTCTTCCTGGACGAAATCGACGACCTCGCCCTGGACCTTCAGCCCAAGCTCTTGCGCGCCATCGAGGACCGCGAGTTCCGCCGCCTGGGCTCCTCGACCCCCATCTCCTTCGATTCCCGCATCGTCGTGGCCAGCAAGAAGGACCTGTGGGCGGAGACGCAGGCGGGCCGCTTCCGCGAGGACCTCTACTTCCGCCTGTCTGTCTTCACCGTCAGCCTGCCGCCCCTGCGCGACCGCAAGGAGGACATCCCGCTGCTCGTGGAGGCCTTCACGGGCGAGGGCCTGTGGCCCCGGCTGCCGGAGAAGATTCAAGAGCAGTTCCTGGGGCACACCTGGCCGGGCAACGTGCGCGAATTGCGCAACGCCCTGGAGCGCGCCCGGCACATGGTGGACATCCCGGGCCTGTCCGGGGACAACCTCCTGCGCGAGTTCACCCGCGACGTGCCCGCCCCCGCCGGGGACTTCCTGCCGGTGGAGTTCACCGGGCCGTTCAAGGTGTGCAAGGACGAACTCGTCCGTGCCTTCGAGCGCGAGTACCTCACGCGCCTCCTGGGCCGCGCCCGGGGCAACATCGCCCGCGCCGCCCGGGAGGCGGAGCTGGACCGCAAGCACCTCTATTCGCTGCTGCACAAGTACGGGCTCGTTCAGAGCGAGCCGGACTGAGCCTTCATGGCATGGTGGCGGCCGCTTTCAAGCGGTCCCCCACTCCCCAGGAGGGCTTCATGAAGTTGCGTCCGTCCCGCTGGCTCGGTGTGCTGTGCGCGGGTGTCCTGATGATGCATGCGACGGGCTGTTTCGGCTCGTTCAAGCTCACGACGAAGATCTGGCAGTTCAACAAGGGCATCTCCGGCAACAAGTTCGTCCAGTGGCTGGTGTTCCTCGTGTTCATCGTCGTGCCCGTCTATGAAATCGGCACGCTGGTGGACGCGCTCGTCGTCAACAGCATCGAGTTCTGGACCGGCGGCAACCCGGTGAGCAGCGTGGAGGGCGAGGACTCCAACACGCGCATCGTGAAGCTCAGCCCCACCGACACGCTGAAGATGTCCCGCGACGTGGAGTCCGGCGTCATGCGCCTGGAGTTGCAGCGCGAGGGCCAGGAGCCCGTGGTGCGCTACTTCGAGCCGCTGGAGGACGGCATGGTCGCGCGCGACGAGGCGGGCGCCCTGCTCATCCGCGCCCAGGGCCAGGAGGACGGCGCGGTGAAGGTGACGGACGCCACCGGCTCCACCGTGACGGTGCACGCGCGGGACGCGGTGGACGCCGCGCGCCAGCTCTTCCTCGACGGAGGCGCTCCGGCGCTCGCACAGTTCGCCACGCACCAGGGACAGCTCTCCCAGGGCATGGCCGCGCTCGACACCTGCACGCCGTAAGAGAAGACCCAGGGCTTCCGGTGTGAACGTCACCGGAAGCCCCGGAGTGATTCAGGGCGCGGGCTCGTCGACCACCACGTCGCCCAGGTCCGGGCCGAAGCCCGCGTCGAGCGCCAGGGAGTTGAACGTCCCCTCCATGCTGCGCCCCGCGCCGTAGCCGTCGCCCTTCTTGAACGACAGGGAGAAGTCCCCGCGCGTGGCCTCTCCCACGTTGCCGCCTTCATCCAGCACCAGGTCGCCGCGCTCCACCTGGGTGAAGACGCGCGCGGGCTCACCCGCGGCCACGTGCACCACCGACGCGCGGTCGCGGCCGGAGGGCGTGGTGCCGCCGAGCTGCACCTTCGTGCCCGGCTTCAGGTCCACGCCTTCCGTGTCCACGGTGAGCCGCGCCACCAGGTCCACGTCCAGGCCGTTGTTGCGAAAGTAGCTCACCTGGAGCGCCTCCGGGTTGCGGCGGATCTCCACGCGCGACACGTCGGTGACGGGGAACAGCTCCGACACGCTGCCGGACAGCTCGTTGTCTCCACGGCACGCGACGACGCCCGCGCCGCTCAGCACGGCCGCGAGCCCCAGCGCCGCCACGGCGCGTCCCGCGAGGCTCACCGCTCCACCGCCAGCGTCAGGGCCTGCGTGCCGCCCGCGCGGTAGAGCACCACGCGCTGGCCGGAGGACAGGAACGCCAGCTTCGGCGACCAGCCGCCCGCCGTGTCCACCGTCACCTCGCGCCACTGGTCCTCCACGCGCGTGGCGATGATGAGCGCGTCGTCGGACGGCGAGCAACTGCCCTCGTTGCGCCCGGACTCCAGCGAGCAGATGTGGAACGCGATGGACGGGTCATGCGTCTTCGGGTCGAACGCCAGCGACGGGTACCAGCCGCCGGAGCCCGTCTGGTACACCGGATCCGGCGTCGTCCAGTCCCCCGCCGCCGCGCACTTCGTCCCCGTCGTGCCCGCGCAGGTGATGAGCGTGAGCCGGCTGTTGGAGCGGTCCACCGCGGCGATGCCGAAGCCCACCGTCGGGTCATACGCCATGGACGCGCCCAGCATCGTGTTGCCCACCGCCTGCACCTGCACCGGCGGCGTCCACGTGGCGCCGTCCGCGTTGCGGCGCTGGAAGAACACGTTCTGCCCCGGCGCGTCCGCGGCCCCGAAGGCCTGGTCGAACACCAGCGCGGGCTGGTCCCCCGCCATCAGCATCTGGAGGTGCCCGCCGTACGCGCCCTTCTGGTCGCCGCCCGTCGCCACCACCCGGTGCTGCCACGCCGTGGGCCCGCCGCTGGCCAGCTCCACGTCGCTGCCCGCCCAGTCCTGCTGCGGGAACTGCCCGTTGTGCCCGTCGCGGTAGACGACCAGGGCCTGGTTGCCGCTGAAGACGATGGAGGGGTTGAGCCCCACCAGGTACCCCGTGTCGCTCACCGGGTTGCCCGACACGGCCTGGTTGCCCTCGGTGACGGGGATCTGCTCGGTCCAGGTGCCATTCGCGTTGCGGTAGGACACCGCCAGATCGCTCTGGAGCCAGAAGACGGATTCGTCGCTTCCGCCGCCCAGGTAACTCACCGCGGGCTGTCCGGACGGGCTGAACGCCAGCGACACGCCGTACACGCGCTGCACGGTGGCGATGGTCTCCGCCTGCGCCTGCACCTGGCCGTCCTTCACCTCGCGGTAGCGAAGCGCGGAGTCCTTGTCGTTCAGCTTCACGAAGTACGCGATGCCGATGCGGTCGTCCGGGCCCACCGCCATCGCGATGTTGGAGATGGCGAGCTGCTCGCTCGGCTCCGTGTCCACCGTCAGCCGCACGAAGGGCGTGTCCGTCGTTCCGCCATCGTCCTGCGGCTTCGAGCCCGCGTCCGGGTTGGCCGGCTTGCCGCCGCCACATCCCAGCGCGAGCGCCGCTCCCAGTAGCCACGCGTGCCGTTTCATGCGGTCCTTCTCCTTGGTTCAGTCGGCCTGGTTGAGTGCGCCATCCTATGTCAGCCGCGCGCGTTGTCCGTCACGCCTCGCGGTGCGCCCTTTTCGTCACGCACGCGGTGGGCGGCCAACCGACCCCGGCCCCTTCTCAGGTGCCGTGAAACACACGCACCTGGGTTAGGCTCGCACGCCATGGCTCGCGCGCGTTCGCTCCCCCCGAAGCTGTCCCGGCGCACCTTCATCCAGCGGCTCACCTTCTTCGGCGGCGGCGTGGTGCTGCTGGGTGGCGTTGCGTGTAAACGTTCGAAGGAGGCGGAAGCGAAGAAGGCCCCGGAGCCCACCGGCACCACCTCCGCCGGTCAGGCCCTGCGCACCTTCTCCGCCTTCGAGTACGCCGTCGTCGCCGCGGCCACGGAGCGGCTGCTCCCCCGCGACGAGGACCCGGGCGCCCAGGACGCGGACGTGGCGCTCTACATCGACCGCATCCTGGAGACGCAGGGGCTGGAGTCCATGCACCGCGACTTCATCCAGGGCCTGTCCGCGCTGGAGCGCCGCGCGCAGCGCATGTTCCAGAAGGGCTTCGCGCAGGCCACGCCCGCCCAGCAGGACGAGCTGCTCGCCATCTTCAAGGACAGCCCGGCCGGCAGCGGCGAGGCCCACTTCTTCGAGCTGTTGATGACGCTCAGCCTGGAGGGCTTCCTGGGCGACCCGTCCTACGGCGGCAACAAGGGCCGCGTGGGCTGGCGGCTGATGGGCTTCGACACCGTGGGCACGCTCGCCATGGCGCCCCCGGAGGGCTACGACGGCCCGAAGTGCCTGCGCGAGTGCGGAGGTCACCACCCGTGAGCCTGCCTTCCGTGGACGTGTGCATCGTGGGCAGCGGCGCAGGCGGAGCGCCGCTCGCGCTGGAGCTGGGGAGAGCGGGCTTCAAGGTCGTGGTGCTGGAGAAGGGCCGCCACTACCAGCCCAAGGACTTCGTCCACGACGAGATCCTCAACAGCCGCCGCAACTTCTTCATGCCGCTGCCGTGGGAGGAGCCGCACCTGGTGCGCCAGGGGGCCAAGGGCCGCTACGAGCGCAGCAACGCCGCGTGGACCGCCAACTGCGTGGGCGGCGGCACCGTGCACATGAGCGGCTTCTTCTACCGCCTCAAGCCGGTGGACTTCCGCCTGCGCTCCACGCTGGGCGCCGTGCCCGGCACCACCGTGGCGGACTGGCCCATCTCCTACGAGGAGCTGGCCCCCTTCTACGACAAGGCGGAAGCGGAGCTGGGCGTGTCCGGCCAGGCCGTCCCCCACCCCTTCGCGGAACCCCGCAGCGGCCCCTACCCGCTGTCGCCCCTGGACGTGCACCCGGTGGCGTCCGAAATCGACAAGGTGTGCGCGGCCATGGGCTGGCACGCGCTGCCCACCGCGCGCGGCATCATCAGCAAGGCCTACAAGGGCCGCTCGCCGTGCGCGTACTGCGCGCTGTGCGGCAGCTACGGCTGCGAGACGGGCGCCAAGAGCAGCACGCTCGCGAGCCTCATCCCCAACGCCATCGCCACCGGCAACGTGGAGGTGCGCCCGGGCTGCATGGCGCGCTCCATCGAAGTGGATAAGCAAGGCCGCGCGAAGAGCGTGGTGTACCTGGACAAGGACGGCGTCGCGCAGGAGCAGCCCGCGAAGGTCATCATCGCCTCCGCCACCGCAGTGGAGAGCGCGCGCCTGCTGCTCAACTCCACCTCCAGCCGCTTCCCCAACGGGCTCGCCAACGGCAGCGGGCTCGTGGGCAAGAACCTGCTCTTCAGCTCCTTCGGCGGCTCGCGGGCGCACTTCCGCGTGTCCAAGCAGAAGGCCGCGCGGCCGTGGCTCACGGACCCGGCGCCCTTCGTCAACCGCAGCCTCCAGGACTTCTACGTGATGCCGGACGCGCGCCACGGCTTCCGCAAGGGCGGCACGCTGGGCTTCATGTGGGCGCACCCCAACCCCATCTACGCGGCGGTGGGCCTGGCGGGCTCCGGCAAGACGGGCGTGTTCGGCAAGGAGCTGAAGGACCGCATGCGCGCGTACCGCGACTCGCGCATCCTCGAGTTCGAGGTCTACGCGGAGTTCCTCCCCACGCCCGGCACCTCCGTCACGGTGGAGCCCGAGGTGAAGGACAAGTACGGCATCCCCGTGGCCGCCATCACCCTGGACCGGCACCCGGCGGACTTCGCCGCCACGCGCTTCCTCGTGGAGCGCGGCGAGGAAGTGCTGATGCGCCTGGACCCGGACAGCGTGGAGCGCGTGGGCACGCAGGGCGAAACCACCATCCTCCAGCACGGCACCTGCCGCTTCGGCGATGACGCGGCGGCCTCCGTGCTGGACAAGCACTGCCGCGCGCACGAAGTGCCCAACCTCTACGTCGTGGACGGCAGCTTCATGCCCACCGGTGGCAGCGTGCCCTCCACGCTCACCATCGCGGCCAACAGCTTCCGCGTGGCGGACCACCTGGTGCGCACGCTCAAGGGCTGAACGCCGCGCGCTACTGGAGGCGCAGCGGCATCACGTCCACCTTCACCACGTAGCGCGCCTGCATGTCGGAGTCGAACTCCACCAGGTGGTCACCCACGCCGGTGACGTCCGCCTGCTGGGTGAAGACGCCGAACTTCTCCATCTGGTCCAACGCCGCGCGGCCCGTGGACGCCTTGCGCTGCCGTGCGCGGCAGCCCTCCTCGTGCACGCTGATGGCCGTCTCCTCCCCGGCCGCCGTCACCTCCTCCAGGTAGAAGCTCACCTTGATGGTGGACGCCTCCGGCACGCGCACCAGCACCTGCCCGCGGCCGGGGAAGCGGCCTTCGGAGTAGCTCTCCGGCCCGAGGATGCAGCCCGCGTACTCACTGCACACGGGCCAGGACGCCTTGCAGACATCCAGCACGCGCGCGCCGATGAAGTCATCCCGCGAGCCGCCGCATGCGACGAGCAGCAATCCCATCACCGCGCCCGCCAGTCGCGAGACATTCCGTGTTACAACACCAGACATTCTTTCAAACCTCACCGAGGAGTGGATGTCCATGCGCCTGCGCAACCTGTGGCTGCCCCTCACCATCATCGCCCTGACGGGCTGCGGAGACGAGACCGAGGACCTGCCGAACACGCCGCAGCTGCTCATCGACCGTACGGAGCTGAGCTTCGACACGGAGTTCTCCGCGGGGACCTACGTGGGGGCGACGACCTTCAACACGCTCTACATCGAGAACCGCGGCCTCCAGACGTTGGAGCTCAACGAGGCCTCCATCTCCGGCCCCAGCGTCTTCACCATGAAGCGGCCGGAGAACTGGCCGGAGAACGGCCCCCTGAAGCTGGAGACCTACCAGCGCGCCTTCATCGAGGTGGCCTTCAAGCCCAACGCCGCGAAGGAGTTCACCGGCACGCTCACCCTCAAGTCCAACGCCGCCAACGGCGAGACGCGCGAGCTGGCGCTCAAGGGCAAGGGCATCGCGCCGTAGTCCCGGCGGTGCCCCCGGAGGCGGCGGAGGCGTGAAGCCCCGCCGCCCGCCCGGGCCTGCTAGCGGGTGAACTGGCAACCGCCCACCCACGTGCCACCGTCCTGCGTGGGCGCCGGGCACGACGTGGGCGAGCCGCCATCCGCCGCATTGTAGCTGCGCGGGTAGTCGCCGTAGCCGGTGCGCAGCGTGTAGCCCACGGGCGTGTAGTCCGTGCGCTCGGTGGCGCTCACCGCCACCTTGAGCGTGCCGCCCTGGATGAAGCGCCGCTCCAGGCAGGAGCACGTGTAGGGCGCCACCGTGACGCGCGTCGTGGTGGCCGTCTTCTCCAGCTGGTACAGCGCCTGGTAGCTGCTGAGCGGCGCGTTCACGGAGGTGTGCCACGCGCGCATCGCCGTGGGGTTGTAGGCCAGCGTCAGCGCGCCGCCCGTGCGGGTGGTCGTCACCGGCATGCACCCGGTGGCGCCGCCGTCCGTGGCGGAGCCGTCACAGAAGGTCAAATCCAGAGCCAGCCCGTGCGGCGTGCCGCCATCCGGCAGGTTGTCCACGTCCCACTGCACCAGCCACGCCGCGTCCTCGGGCGCGCTCAGCGCGGGGAGCTGGTACTCGAAGGTGTCCGTGTCGGAGGGCACCGCGTCGTAGTCCGTGGGGCCGCGCACGCCCAGGCCCGTGGCGCGGTCGTTGTTGCGCAGCCGGCCGTGGCCGTACGACAGCTGGCCCTTCACCTCGAAGGTGGCGTTGCCCACCGGCAGGTCGCCCGTGCCCACACCGCCCAGCGTCCTGGCGCGCGGCTGCTCCACGCCGCCGCTGTAGGCGCTCTCCTCTTCCGCGTCCTCCGCCTCCCAGGACACCTCCAGCCGGTAGTCGCGGTCATCCGCCCAGTTGTTGCCGTCGTCCTGCACCACGAAGTGGTACGTCACCTCCGCGCCGTGCGCGGGCACCGGCAGCCGGCCCTGGAAGTTGCTCAGGTTGGGGAAGCGCGCCGGGTCGGACTCCTCGCGCACGGACTGGATGCACAGCACGGCCTCCGCGTTGTTGCAGTAGGCCTGCACCAGCCCCGGCGCGTCGGGGTGCTCGCGCGTGTCGCGCGGGCACACGGCCGGGTTGTTGGTGCAGGTGGCGCGCTGCTCCGCGGTGACGGTGGTGCTGACGGTGGTGAACACCAGCACCTGCCGGTCCGCCAGCTGGCCCAGCGGCAGGGGCAGCGGGTCGAAGCGCGGGGTGGTGGGCCGCTCCATCAGCCGGTAGCGCAGCACGCTGGGCTTCGTCAGGCTCGACAGCTTCACCGCGAACCAGTCGCGGTCGGACACGTAGCCCAGCCGGCCGTCGAAGTTCGTGGACGCGCCCGGCGCCCCCAGGTTGTTCGTGTACGCGCGGGCGTAGGCGTCGTTGTCCCCGGACTGGTCGCGCGGGTCCTCCTCGTCCACCACGCGAATCTCCACCTCGTAGGGCTGGCGCAGGTCGCCCGCGGGCACGGGCTCGTTGTTGCCCCGGTAGCCCTTCACCACCAGCGTCCAGGTGCCCGCCAGCTTCACCTTGCGCGCGGTGGCCAGCACACCCGGGTGCACCTTGGGCAGCACGTTGCCCTCCGACTCCTTGTCGGTGCCGTTGGGGCGCAAGAGCTCATAGGACAGGCGGTAGTTGGGCGCGAAGCCCTGGTCCGGCGCGGTGACGCGCACGTAGGCGATCTTCCCCGCCGTCAGCGGGAAGCTGAAGCGGTCCACGTCGTTGTCCGTGGCCAGGTAGCCCTGCGCCGTGCCCACCTGCATGGCCCCCTGCGCCGCCAGCGCGATGGGCGTGGGCGTGACGTCGTTGGGCTCGTTCGCGTCCGGGTTCTCCAAGAGCTCCACCGTGAGCCGGTACGGGTTGCGCGCGTCGAAGTTGGGGCGCGCGGGGTTCGTGGGCGCGTCGCGCACCACGATGATGAGCTGCGTGTCCGGCGTGCCGTACGGCAGGATGATGTCCACCGGCTTCGGGGCGCCCGCGCCGTGCTGGTCGGACTTCGCCACCAGCGCGGTGCTCTTGTCCTTCTCCTGCACCGTCACGGACAGGTTCACCGGCGTGCTGGACGCCAGGTACGTGCCGGTGACGTGCACCAGCGTGCGCGCGGTGGCGGAGGCGGGGATGCGGACGCTGTACCAGTCCTCGTCACCGGCCTTCACGTCGCCCGTGAGCGCCAGGAAGCGCTCCATGGGCACGCCGGGCTTCAATTCACAGTCCGCGTTGGACAGGGCCTCCTCGCGGCTGTTGCAGAGGTCCTCCACCACGCCCGTGCCGGCGTCCGGCGTGTCGTCCCCTTCGGAGGAGCAGGCGGCCAGAAACAGGAGCGCGAGCGGGAGCAGTCGGGTGCGAAGGCGCATGGGGGGCTCGGGAGAAGAAGTCAGGGAACGGGCGAGAGGGTCGGGGCGACGCCGGGGCAGCCGTCCACGAAGTCCTCGGGGTTCACGCGGATGACGCCATCCGGAGGCGACTTGATGCCGCCCACCGGGTAGCGCACGGAGTCCACGCGGAAGGTGCGCACCAGCGTGCGCGCGGTGGGGTCGTCCGCGGGCAGCATGGACACGGAGAGGTAGATGTCGTTGTAGCCCGCGCCGCGCTGCACGGTGCCGGCGTCCACGCCCCCGTCCACGCCGCCGTCGGCGATCATCGCGACGGTGGGGGCCAGCAGCACGTTGTCCACGCGGAAGCGGTAGCACTGGCGGCCCTGGTCATCCACCGGGCCGTCCGCCTCCATGCTGTAGCGGTACGCGTCCGAGGCCAGGTTGGCGGTGTCCACCTGCAGCGGGCGCATGTGCATGCGCGCCTCGCTGCGGTTGGTGAGCCCGTCGGTGTCCGGGTCCTCGTCCATGTCGTTGCTGGAGCCCTGCGTGCCGCCCCGCCACTCCATGCCGTCCGGCACGCCATCGCCGTCGCTGTCCTGGAGCGTGGCGTTGGTGCCGATGAACTGCTCGTCGCAGTCCAGCAGGCCGTCGCAGTCGGTGTCGACGCCGCGCAGCGCGGGCGGGCAGCCCTTGTCCAGGCCGCCGCCGTCCGGCTGCACTTCCTGGGTGGGGTCGAACTGCACGCCGCGGTCGCGGAAGTACACCTCCACGCCGTCGCTGAAGCCGTCGCCGTCCGTGTCGCGCAGGTTGGGGTTGGTGCCCAGCTCGTACTCGCGCGCGTCGGTGAGGCCGTCGCCGTCCGTGTCCGCCTCGTCCAGCGGGCTGCCCGGGGGCGCGGAGAAGTTGGAGGCCACGAAGTCCTTCACGATGAAGGCGCGGCGCACCTGGCCGAACTGGAAGTTGAGGAAGTTGATGGGCTCGTTGTTGCGGAAGTCGCGGAAGTTGCCGCCGCCCAGCGTGGCCATCTTCTCCAGGCGGTCCGCGTTCTGGTTGATGATGAGCAGCGGGCAGCCGCCGTCACCGAAGCCGCCGTCCTCCGCCACCAGGTCACACACGGAGGGCACCGGCTGCGTGGGGTTGAAGACGTGCACGGTGTTGAAGCGCACGTCCTCCACCAGGTCGCGCAGCTGGCGGATGCGCACCACCGCGTCGCCGCGGATGAGCTCGTCGTCCTGGTTGTTGGTGGGCTTGCCGTCCGACAGGAAGATGACCGAGTAGCGCGCCTGCGCCAGCGCGTCGCCCCCGGTGGGCTGCTGCCGCGCCCGCGCGATGTCCGTGTTGATGAGCGAGTAGATGTCCGACAGCGGCTTGACGAAGTCCGTCGAGTCCCGGTTCGGCGACGTGTCCGTGTTGCGGAAGGTGAGCAGCTTCTCCGTGAGGATGGCCTTCGCGGTGGCGTCCAGCCGCGACACCTGCACGAAGCCGTCCTCCGCCGGCGGCCCGGGGTCCTGCGTGAGGAACGCCGTGGTGCTGCCCGCGAAGAGCATCACCGCGATGGAGACCTCGTCGTCCTGCGGGAGGTTCTCAATCAGGTCCACCAGCGCCGTGGCGCGCGCGCCGTCCGGGTCGCTCACGCGCATGGACTGGCTGGCGTCCATGGCGACGATGATCTTGATGGGCCGGATGACCTCATTGGCGCCCAGCGTGCAGAAGCGCCCGTCCAGCGCCACGGCCCGGTCCGCGGGCACCTCCGTGTCGCGGCGCGGGTCGTAGAGATACGAATCGGTGCAGGCCACCGCCACGGCGAACCCCACCAGGGTGAGCGCCAACCAACGTCCCGCGCGGCTCACGGTGACGCGCCTCCCTGCGACGGCGACACGCCGACGCAATTGCCCTGGGCTCGCCAGGGGTCCACCAGCTGATCCGGACGGCGGAAGTCACTGTCCTCCATGGCCAGGTCCGGCCCCAGCGGCACGCGCACGCTGGGCGGCGCGTACTGCGCCCACGCGCACGCGGTGCGCCAGACGCCGTAGTCCGTGGCCACGCCGCTCTCCGGCGCCTCCGCGAACCACACCTTGAACAGGTTGTAGCCTTGCTTCACGCCGGAGCGGTCCGGCGGAGTCACCAGCTGGAGGTTGGACACGGTGAAGTCGTAGCAGACGCCGTCCGTGTCGGTGCCACCCGGGACCTTCGTCACCTCGTACTGGATGCCGTACTTGTCGTGGAAGGGCCGGTCGCGCCGGGTGGGGTCGCTGCCCGCCTTCAGCTCCTCGTCGTCCGGGATGCCGTCGCCGTCCGTGTCCAGGCCGGCCACGCTCGACTGGAGCGGGCTCAGGCCGTACTTCGCCTCCAGCCCGTCCGGCGCGCCGTCGCCGTCGCTGTCCACGATGCCCTGGCGCGTCTTGAGGTAGTCCTCGGCGAACTGCGACAGCCCGTCACCGTCCGTGTCCCGGCAGGTGCAGCCGGGCGTCAGCGGGGACTGCGGGTTGCAGCCGCGCGCGTCCAGGTCGTTGCCCGGCTTGAAGCCCTGGTCCTGGCGCCGGTACTCGAAGCCGTCGCTCAGGCAGTCCCCGTCACTGTCGATGGTGAAGGGGTTCGTCTTGAGCGTGAAGCTGTTGTCCAGCGAGTCCGGGACGCCGTCGCCGTCGCTGTCCAGCACGCGGCCGTCATCCCCCGGCGCGGAGCTCAGGGGCTCCACCAGCAGCGTCTTCATCACGTTGGGCGACGCGAAGGAGGAGTAGTCCAGCGCGCCCAGGCCCAGCTCGCTGATTTCGGCCGTGTCGCTGAACTCCTGGTACACGCCGTTGCCCATCTCCGCGAAGCGCTTGAGCAGGTACGAAGCAATCTTCTTCGCCGCGGCCGGGTACTGCGCCTCCGGGACGCCCGGGTAGGTCCCGTAGATGTCCTGGCAGATGGGGCCGCAGGCGCGCACGGCCTCCTCGTTGAAGAGCAGCACCGTGTGCATGCGCACGTCGCCCACGTTGTACTGCGTCTTCAACTCCATCAGCCGGCGCACGTAGCTGAAGAGCTGGTAGTTCTGGTTGCGGTCCGTGCCCACCTCGAAGCCGGTGATGGCGTCGGTGGTGCTGGTGGCGTTGCAGAAGCTGGAGATGGAGTCGCGCCAGGTGAGGTCCGGCGTGTCCGGCCCCGCGTAGACGGACAGGTCGTCGTTGGCGGAGCAGCGCGGGTACGGCGTGCCGTCCGTGAGGAACACGACGACGTAGCGCGTGCGCGGCAACAGCTCCGGCGTGGACTGGGACACCGCCTCGATGTCGCTGGCGATGAGGCTGTACGCGTAGCTGAGCGCGCCCTGGTAGTCCGTGCCCTTGCCCAGCTGCGACTGCAGGCCTTCGATGTAGCCGTTGATGTTGCCCGGCGGCGCGAAGCGGTCTCCCGTGGAGGCCGGCGGCCAGGTGTTCTTCACGTTCGTTTCGAACGGGGCAATGGCGATGCTGATGTTGCCCTGGCCCGCGGCGTTGATGCGCCGGAAGCCGTTCACCACGTTCTTCAGGGCGCGCACGCGCGCGGGCTCCGTCACGCCCGGCGGGATGATGGCCTGCACCTCCGCGCGCTCGCAGAAGCCGCTGCCCTCCTGCGAGCCCGGCGGATCCGACACGCACATGCTGCCGGACTCGTCCACGACGAGCACCACCTTCACCGGGAAGCCGGTGGGGTTCGCCGGGCGCGTGCACACCCGGCCGGTGAGCGTCAGCCGGTCATCCAGCTGGGACTGCTCCTGGGCGCGCGGCTCCAGGAGCGTGTCTGAACAGGACAGCACACCCAGGACCAGGAGGCCGGTCGCAAGAAGCGGAACGACGAACTGACGGCGCATGCGATGCGGACCTCCTGGCATGGGGGACATCTTTCCTTAAGCCTTCTTGCGGCGGCGCAGCAGCAGGCCGAGCACGCCGGCGCCCAGGGCCGCGGCGCTACCACCCGCGGGCAGCGAGGTGCAGCCGCCGCCGTCGGAGTCCTGCTGGCCCACCTTCACGAAGAGGCTGGACACGGAGGCGCGCTGGTCGGGGAACACGCGGTCCGCGAAGGCCAGGCGCGTGGACACCTGAAGCTCGTACTCGCCTTCCTTGTCCGGGTTGAAGTTGGGCACGCTGCCGTCCACGTACTGGTACTCCCAGTGGCGGCTGTAGGTGACGGCGCCCTTGGGGTTCTCCACCACCGCGGTGGAGCCGGAGGGACGCTTCACCACCGTCCACGTGTACTCGATGGCCGCGCCGTTGCGGTTGGCGAACAGGGGCGGGCGCACCGCCATGCCCGTCTTCTCCACGCTGATGCTGCCGCCGGTGCCCACGCTGAAGGGCGACTTCGGGTCCAGGCAGTCGTTGGGGTTGTCCTTGTTGAGCACCACGCAGTAGCGCGTGTCGCACGCGTCGCCCAGGCCGTCGCCGTCGTCATCCGCCTGGTCGCGGTTGGCCACCGCCGGGCAGTTGTCCGCGGCGTTGAGCACGGAGTCACCGTCGATGTCCGGGTCGCACGCGTCGCCGATGCCGTTGGCGTTGGTGTCCTTCTGGTCCGGGTTGGACAGGCCGGGGCAGTTGTCCAGGTTGTCGGAGACGTTGTCGCCGTCCGCGTCCACGCGGCACGCGCTCACGTCCGCCGGCAGCTGCTGGTTCTCATTGGCGATGAGCGGGCAGTTGTCCTCGCCGTCCTTGCGCCCGTCGTTGTCGTCGTCGTCATCGCAGACGTCGCCAATGCCGTCCCCGTCGTTGTCCGCCTGGGTGGCGTTGGGGATGGAGGGGCAGTTGTCCTCGCCGTCCAGCTTGCCGTCGTTGTCGTCGTCCGGGTCGCACGCGTCGCCGATGCCGTCACCGTCGGTGTCCAGCTGCGTCGCGTTGGAGACGGCCGCGCAGTTGTCGCAGCTGTCACCGGCGAGGTCGCCGTCGCCGTCCGCCTGGTCGCGGTTGGACGTGAACGGGCAGTTGTCCTTGTCATCCGCCTTGCCGTCGCCGTCCGCGTCGTCCGTGTACGACAGCGTCTTGCCGTCGTCCGTGTACGCCACCCAGACGGAGCAGCCGCAGCCGCAACCGCAGCCGCCGCCCTCCTCCTTGGGCCTGCCGCACTCATCTCCGAGGCACTCCGGGTTGTCCGGGTTCTGCTCCTGGGCCTGCACGGTGCGGGGGCTCAGCACCAGGAAGGCTCCGAGCGCCAACATGGGGGCAATGCGACCGATAGTCATGGTGACTCCTTTCACAACCCCTGCCCCTAGCAAGAGGCGATCCCACGTCTGTAGGAGTTTCAGGGTGAGGAACTTCAAGGGGTTGCGCGTTCGGAAGAGCCTGCTACAGGAAGGGTGTGGGGGGGACACCCCATTCAGACTGTGGGGAACACCCCACGCCAGCGGGCCGGCTCAGTTGCTCACGATGAAGTCGTCGGAGACGAGGGGAACCATCCCGGCGGGGGTGCGGCCCGTGTCGGGGTCGTACTGGATTTCCTGGATGAAGAGCGAACCCACGCCGGCGCCGCGCGGATCATTGTCCCGGCCCACCTGGAGGTAGAGGTAGACCTCGTTGGTGCCGGCGGAAATCACCTCGCCGGGAATCAGCGGGTGGGGGCGCTCCAGGG